>JBEKJA010000219.1:0-5441 GCA_050011475.1 Syntrophales bacterium | reverse complement strand
CAAACGGAAAAGTGCATACGTAGCGATGACCATCTGGGGAATATTCGGCAGGATGAGCGCAACCTTGTCGTTCTTCTTTATACCAATGCCGGCCAGGGCTGCGGCAAAACGTTTTACATCTTCATGCAGCTTCCTGTAAGTGATCTCCACACCCATCAGCATCAGGGCTACCTGATCCGGAAAACGCGAGGCCGTTCTTTCCAGTATGGTGTGCATGGTGATCTTTTCAAATTCCATCGTCGGCGACACGCCGGCAACATAAGACTGATGCCAGATTCTTTCCTCCATATCCTGTCCTTTCTTCCAACGGGTTGATTTACTTCAAAGCGATTATTGACGCTGCACTTCTGAAGCTTTTATTGCTTCACGGTTGGAGTCATCGTCTGCACAACGCACATAGCCTGGTTTCGGTCTTCAATCATGATCGCGTCCTCAAGGCTCAGTCCTCCCGTATTCCGGTTCATGGCCTCCTTGGTAAGCCTCAAGCCCAATGGCGACTTCCCCGCCATGGTCTGGGCCATTTTCATGGCTTCCCCCATCAGAAGCTCTCTGTTAATGATCGCCTGGACAAAACCGATTCTGTATGCCTCCTCAGCATTGAAAAAATCTCCGGTAAGGAGATATCGCGCCGCATTTCCCGAACCCACCAGGCGGGGAAACAGCCAGGATGATCCCATATCCGCTCCCCCCTTGCCTATATTGATGTATGCCGCAGAAAACTTCGCCTCCGGTGCGGCAAGACGCACGTCACATGCCATTGCCATGGAAAAACCCGCTCCCGCTGCCGCGCCATTGACCGCACCGATGATCGGCTGGGGACAGCGCCGCATGAAGATGATGAAATCGGAAAACATCTTCTGCATCTCATAGATGACTTTTGGTGTATAGCCTTCCTTCGGGATCATAATGTCAGGGTCGCCCATATCCAGCCCGGAATTGAATCCTTTGCCGGCCCCTGTCAGGACAATCACCCTGGTGTCATGATCGCGAAATCGATCGTTCCAGAAGCTCCTGAACTCATTGAGCATAACGAAGTTCATGGCATTGAGAGATTTCGGGCGGTTAAGGTCAGCACGGTTGTACCCATCGTAATGGCGGCGGTTGGACATACAACGGCACATTCACCGCAAAGAGTACAAAGATCTTCGAGTATTATGGGTGACATCTCCGGCCATGCGCCGTAATCAATATAAGGGAATTTCCCTGGCAACGGTAATACTGAGACTGCATCCAGGTCCTGCATTTCCCCCATTTTCTTCCTTATCGTTGCACCGAAATCTCTTGCTTGTACCAGGTCTTGTGCATCCGGACGTCCAACCGCAATCGGGGTTGCCGTGGTTGAATATGAATGTTCACCGATAAACGCATCCGCTGCAACAGGAATAAAACCGGCCTCTTTGACGAGTTCCGAAAGTTCCAAAAGGGCATCTTCAAAGGCACGGTTGCCATATACGACCACTATCACAGCCGGTGTTTTATCAGCCTTGAGCTGTTTCAACCTTTGAGCGGCTATGGTGGGAATCCGTCCGGCGTATACCGGTGCGCCGATGATAGCAAAATCATCTTGTTTTATGACGAAATCCTGGGTTTTTGCAGCCGGGAGTGTCAAATCAATTTGCTTGACCATGGCCACCTGGAATCCCTCAATAATGCCTTCGAGGATTTTTTTGGTTGTGCCAGTGGGTGAAAAATAGACCACAGTTGCTTTATCGATATTCATCAACAACCTCCTTTGAGCATATGCCAGCCCGGTATGATGGAATATATCCATTTTGTTGCTTTATAAGCTTTACTACCTTAATGCTTATTATGTATTGCCCCCTGATACCGTGGTGGAAGTACTCATTTGACATAATCAGCCGGCACTTCGATTAAGCCTTACACTCTTGTAGAATCTGTTACTGTCAACCCAATCCACGTTTAGGTCACCTCAATGAAGTTTATTTCTCCTATGTGGTTCATATTCAGATAAGAAATCATCAAGACCATCAAGCTCAGACATCAACTCCGGATGATGTAGCAGAAGGTCTTCCAGATGATTAAGTGCTCTCGGATCAAGATCAATTGAGCATATCCGAACCGCCTGCATGAAATTATTTGCTGCTTCAACATATTTCCCTTGCCCTTGTAATGAAAGACCAAGATTTTTAAAGGCATTATGCCGCATGGGGTTAATAGTAATTGCATCCTCACAATAACCTTGCGCTTCTTTATATCTTTCAAGCATGACCAAACTATAGCCCATATTGTTATTGAGAAAATACTGAATGTCTGCGGACTGAGGTTGAAGGGATAACCCACAGGAATAGAACAGCAACGCATTATCATATGATTTAATGCGCTCCAGATCTACACCCATCTGTATACAGGTATATGCATTTTTTTCCACATCGTCCGACTGCGAAACCAGTCTTACTATATAAGGGGTAGCCTTTTTAGGAACACCTTCTTTTCCGTAGAATTTAATTAGCTCCAAGAGGGATGATTCTCTGTTACTACTTTGCCTTATCTGCCCAAGTAGCTTCTTCTCAAGATTGCAATTTACCATATAATCTGCTCTGCTGTAAAACGCTTCCGACTCATCCTGACCTCCTTTATATGATCCATAATTATGACAGAAATCTCACTTGATGTCTGGATCAATTTTCCGGGGGCAGGTCAGAGTGATGTAAAGATTTTCTTTTTTCAACACTTTCTAAAGGTAAGACCTCATTTCCCCCAAAGGATGCGAGCTGCAAATAGGGCACTCGGAATTAGTTTAGAGGGTGCCTTGCCGAGGAAGCGCCCAGAATCTTTTACTCAGGCATAAATTTGTTTTGGCAACAGCCTCTTGTAACATAAATTTATTGTTGATACCCATCCTCCTTTTCCTAATTCTCCTGCAATTTTAGTTAATTTACAAATGAAAATCCTATTATAGAATTACTTAATACCATTTGTAGTGTTGTATATCAAAAACATATAACAAAAACAACATTTCAGGAAGTTACAAATACTGTCTTCCTCCTACAAAGCGTGAGGCTTGATTTAGGAGATAAGCGAAGATTACTGAATCAAATATTGCAAAGCCGTCTCGCCAGAATATGGGTTAGATTATGTCACAACTCTAGCTTAAAATCTGGACCGCTTTTCGGGGTGGCAGATCTCTTCCCTAATATTGCCCGACATAAAGAGGGTAACAGAATTTTAACCTGAGATGAGTAACGTTATCTTTTTGAATCTGCTCATTTTCCTTCATTTTTTTCTTGTTCTTTGCGTGGTTTCTTTTTCTGTGATGTTTCAGGGTATAACAGCCTCATCCAGGGGTTTTCATATATGGCGAAAAACAAGGTTTCATCGAAATGGTCTCGAATGTTCTGGTAACTGTCAAGAAAGTTCACAATGTTGTCTGAGACTTTCTTTTCAAGGGACGTGAACGGGTTATCTGGGGAAACTATACTGCGGTTATTTTTCACAACAGGTGCCAGGTTCTTGAAGATCAGCATGAAAGGGTTTATCTTATCTGAAAAGATATATTTGTTCACCCGAAGCGGATGGAGCTGTTTCAGGGTCTCTGCAGATGTTTCCGTCGAAAACATCTTTACCCAGGGGCTTACGAAGGTGTTGTACAACCGGTCATTCATCTCTGAAACAGATGCAACCCGGCTGAAATCAGCATCTTCCTCTTTCATCTCCCCCTTGCCCTCATTCAGGGCCATAAGATCCTTGATATCGCGTTCCTCGAAGCGGACATCGTAATCGGACATTCCTTCTTTTTTTCCTTTATCGATTATGATCATTTCATAGAGGCCAGACGGCAGTGCATCGATGATATCGATGCTTTTAATGATCTCCATGTGTTCCTTTTTCGCTGTCTTGCTCCCGACGAATATGCCCAGGTGACCGACATCCGGGTGAATCATATAGATGATCACCTTTTTCAGTCGCTTGATCTCCTCCACCGATCCGTATTCCTTGATGATCCAGTCCAGTGCCTGCGGGGGCGGAGTAATGTTATCCCCCTTGGAAGCGAACAACACTATCGGTTCTTTGATGTCTTTCAAGTTCAGGATCTTTTTTCTGTCAAGGGACAGTTTCCCTTGCTCCAATTGGTCACCCACAAACAGGTTCTCCACGGTGGTATGGATCTCCTCCTTGGTCATTTCGGAATAACCATCCCACCATTTCTCAAAGGTGAGGTATCGTTCTTCATCGGTATCTACATTGGAATAGAGGTTATACTGCTTTGTCCATAGGGTATTCCCTGGATTGAGGATTTCAAAGTTTTCCTCGAGCCATGCACCATCAAATTTGCCGTTGCCCAAGTCTGATAAAAGTGAAGTAAGCCAGATCCCGCCAAGCAACCCGCCCGCATATCGCATCGGGTTCTTGCCCTGAATCCCTGACCAGTACGAAAGTGGAGTGCCATTAAGTACCAGAGGGCCGGTCAAGTCAGGCCGGTCAGCACCAAGCAGTGCCACAGCCCAGCCTGCCTGGCAGTTGCCAATTACTGCTGGCTTTTCAGACTTTGGATGACGCCGAGCAACCTCTTCGATAAAACGGATCTCCGCTTTTTCAACATCTTCCAGCGTCTGTCCTGGAATGGGCTCCGGATGGAAGAGGATGAAATAGACCGGGTGACCTTGGGCCAGTGCATCGCCGATTTCTGAATCCTGCTTGGAGCCGCCGATACCCGGGCCGTTTCCAGCCCTGGGGTCAATGACCACGATGGGTCGTTTTTCCGGGTCAATGGTGTCTGTTTTTCTCGGCAGGATACTGGCCAGGTCATAGTTCACCGGCCTTTCAAGGGTCACGCCCGAAAGAATGATCTTGTAATCGAAGACAAGAACCGGTGGTCCCCCTTTTTTAATCGTTTCAAAATAATTATTTCCTCGTTTCCGAAGGATATCCATAAAAAGGATCCAACGCTGGGTGGAATCGAGCCAATATTCGTAAGCATCTTTCATCCAGTTGAATGCCATAACCGGATTTTCAGAATTCTTTTTTTCATTCATATCCTACTCCATGCGATGACTTGCCAATGCGGCTACGGCACATGATATAAGCCTTGCCCTGGGTGGGTCAGATCGGGACGTGAGAATGATAGGCACCTTTGTACCTACGACGAAACCAGCCATCTGGGCTCCGGCCAGATACTCAAGGTCCTTGCCCAAGATGTTGCCCGAAACTAGGTCCGGCACCACTAGAATATCCACATCGCCCGACACAGGGCTGTTGATCCCTTTGACCTTTGCCGACTCGGCTGATATGGCATTGTCAAAGGCGAGCGGCCCATCCACAATGGCCCCTTCTATTTGCCCTCGATCTGCCATCTTTGCCAGACATGCCGCATCAATGGTGGAGGGGATCTCAGGATTGACAACCTCCACTGCCGATAAGGCAGCAACTTTGGGTTTTTCCACTCACAGCAGATGGGCTATATCAACGGCATTTTGCACAAT
>JBEKJA010000218.1:0-5444 GCA_050011475.1 Syntrophales bacterium | reverse complement strand
TCCCCTTTTCTCGGCAAATGCTTTCAGAAGTTCCCATTGTTTAGTCGGGTTGCTATTTTTTTTGTTTGCCATTCCCATCTGTGTGTAGTTGTAGACTCCACTGGCAGATTTAATTTTGATTGAGACAGTGTGGCCATCTCTGAAGCGAATCAACACATCACCCCAACCCACACCCGCAGGGGTAGGAAAGATCACAATTCCCCTTTTGCCTTTAGGATGTCTGTCTTCAGCCGTGCCTTTGATAATAGTGGCCCAATCAATCGAGAGGCCCTTGCCGGGAGTATTTTCCTTAGTGGAAACAATGACCCCCGATGCGCCCAGCATCCGTGATTTTGATTTTTGCCAGAGAGTGTCATTTTCCACTGTCTTCACGAACTCATATCCTGCAGGTGTAACCCCAAGAATTGCAACAGCATCAGGCGCCATTGAGGAACCCAGCACGTTGCACTTGAGATAGTTTAGGCCCGTCAAATATACTAGATGCCAGTTGACAATTTTTTCATCACAGTCCTCATATTGGATATACGGTGGGTCGTTGCTAGAACAAATCGTCGAGACCGATGGCGATTTCAGTATGCCGCAGTTGGCTACTATAGTGTGGCCTCTGATCGAAGCCCTGCCAAATGTTTCTAGGGTAGTCTCGGCCTTAAGTGCCAGTTTGGGAGCCAACTACCGTAAGCTGTCGTACTCCATCTTACGGAATGCTTTTCTCATCGAGCTGGTGAAGGTTCCTAAGATCGAAACCACAAAGTTTCGGGTGCGTTGGTACAATCAACTTAATAATGATCCGAGGTATTGTTCTTTCGATGAATGTTTAAACATTGCCACAGAACTTCTGATAGCCTTGCCTATGTGGTTACAAACTCCAGACCATGCTCATTGTCTGAATTTATCTTTTTCCAATGGTATGGTTCCTTATGAAGCTCCTTTGGATTACGCACAGCGTCTTACTCCACAAGGGCGCATACATCAACAAGGCAATCTGGTTTGGCTTTATGATGAACTGGTATTACGAACTCTCAAACTGAGAAAGTATCTCACCGATGCAGCCACCAGTCCTGACCGCCAGTTTTTCCGAACAGTATTGTCGGACAAAATTAAAGTTAAAACATATCTTACCGACAGAGTATTAACCGGTGATCATAAGACCAATCGTGAAAAACGTTGGGAAACACATCCTAGTTCCGTTCATTTCGCTGAACGTCGCGTCTGTATGGCAATTGAGTATGCCCTGGTTACAAAAATTTGCGCGTTTGAAGGTTTCCCACAAACATCACTTACTCAATTACAGCAGGATAATATTTTACCTCAAAATCTTCCGACTGCTCTATGCCCTATTACTGGTGATGTATTGTCGTATGAGGCTTTCCGAGATGAGCTGCTTAATCCGACTCATGGAAAATCAGATTTTCAAGTTGGTCATTTGAATCCATTAAAACTGGGTGCAGATAGTGATGCAGCCGGTCATACTGCCGATAATATTAGTTGGATATCTGCCGATGGTAACCGTATCCAGGGAAGCCTTAGCTTAGCTGATATACGTAAATTAATTCAACGTATATCCAATAATTATAGCCGGCATGGGTGGTGGCCTCAACAATCTGATTAAAGTGATACGCAGGCTTGTGCTTCTTTGGCCAACTCCCGTGCTTCAATGCGTTTGATAACTGCTTGATGAACCAAGCCACTGATGCGGTCACGAGCCTCTTTTGACTTTGGCACTGGCAAGATCAATTCTTTAATGCGTTCTCCAAGACTATCAATAATATCTTGAGTGAACTGCTTAGAGCGTATTTGTTTTTGAACTACCGTTGAATTTAAGATTGCCAGCAGGAGGTAAGGGTTTATATCATGCGGATTTGAATTAACCCTTATCTTATATAGGTGGCTTTGAAAGAGTATTTCCTTATCAGCTTCGCTGACGATCGCGCAGGTTCCAATAAGGTAGGTTCCATCCTTCACCATCAATATATCGCTAGGTTGTACGTCCTGCTTATTTTTTAGCCGCTCGTAGATTTCACGGGATACTCCATGCTTAGGGTCTGCTTTCAACTCCCAATTGCTAATATCTGACGTACGGATGAAAGGGATAGGCCCTGTTCCATAGGCGAGTTTCCCAATTTCATCACCAGTCGTGATGCTTATAAAATTTCTCGATAGCAGTTGTGAAATCGGGATCAGATTATGGGTATTTTCCAGCCCTTGTAGTTCTTCCTCAGACTGCGGGTCATAATAACGCGGGCACAATACCCCGCCCGAGATTTGTTCCTTATTAACTGAGAAACCGAGATTAGATGGCTTGGTTAGCTTATTGCTTTTGTAAGCTACAAAGTTATCAGCTATGTCAGGTAGGTCATTATGTGGAATAACACGCGCCCTTGAGTCCTGTCCACACCATTTTGCCTCGGCCATGAACACGGTTTTACTATTTCCAGAGCTTTTTACCCCATTTTTAGTTGCTACTAACAGACAAGTTTTCGTATGGGTTCCACCTTTTCCAGAGGTTTTAAATAACGCTTCTGGCATACCCATGACTGCATGAATATCGGTGTGCCTTAGTAGGTACTCAACAACATTACGGTAGGATTTATTGGATAGAATACTTTCCGGCAACACCATGCCCAGACGACCGCCTGTTTTAAGAAGGGATAAACAGCGCTCTACGAATAGTACCTGTGGGGGTACGTTGCTTTGAATTTTGTTAGTCGGACCAAAGAAACCAGTCTTTGGATTTCTAGTCCACTGGCGAGCAAGCTCAAATTTTTGCAGAACTTCTGGTGAGGCCGCAACGATACGAACCCCAAATGGTGGATTCGTCAGAATTACATCTACACCATCATGAGGTAGATACTCACGGATACTTTTCTGGCCATTTTGAAGAGAAATGCTGTCACCATTGATTATTGTGGGATGACCACCTGTGAGCAACGCAATATGGACTTTAGCCAGTTGTGCCAGATAGGTATCTTTATCAATGCCGTAAAGATAATTAGAAACTTTGGCAGGAGCGATCCCTTGTTTTTCTAAGTGAGCACAGACGGAAGATAGGAAGCCACCTGCTCCACATGCAGGGTCTAAAACGGTTTCGTGTGGCTTGGGATCGAGAGCCTTAACCAATAGATTGGTTACAGAACGAGGGGTAAAAAACTGACCAGCATTACCCTTAGATTCGCTACCAACAAAGACTTCAAAGGCATCGCCGATGGGATCGCTCTCGGCATTCATGATGGAAAAGTCTAACTCACAAATAACGTAGTGGAGAGTAGGTGGGTCCAATAGGATTTCAATATCTTTAGTGTAAATATCCGGGAAGTCAGCTCGCACGGTTTTGAAGACCGTACGTAGTTGCTTTGCTAAGTGGAATGGATCGGCGGTAAGGTCTATGGGTTCCGCCTCGCCACGTTCGATCAACAACTTGCAGAAGAGACACTTGAGCACCTCATCCAACAGAGCATCATCACGAGTGGCCCCCATGAACTGACCTGCAAGATAGTTACGGACATTACGAAACGCATTTTTGGGGGTTTGGGGTTCCCTGATGAGTGGGGCTTGACGAGTATCTAATTGCTTCCTTGAGCGCACCATGACTTCTCTACAGGATATGTTTACATAATTTTTCATTTACATATGCTGTCAACTATTTTTTGTCAAGTGTAATTCGGTAAGAATTGTACCCAAGTTCCCCACTGGCACTGACAACAGAAGATGTGGGCGAACCTGATCGGTGAGAGGATGAGCTGTAAGCGCCGCATCACTTTGTCGGCGACCTTCCTTTGAAAGCTCAAGGAGTGTGTGTACGTCTTCAAATGGTTTTGGATCGCGTACTCAACAGAAAAATGAGGGGCCTATGCTGCCCCCTATTCTGCATTTCGGGTGTGTACCGGGGTGCAAGGATAAACATTCTTTTCTTGGGATGGGGGCTCAGGAAAAACGAAGGTTCATCGAGATTTTCAATGCTGAATTTTACACCATGGGATGATCGAACCTTTTGGATGAATACGCCAAAATCTCTGGTAGGATCCCGACGATATCATGCTGAGAACAGCTGCAGGAATCAATGAAAGATCGTGAAGGGCTAAAATCAACGATCTCATCAGGACATGCAGAGTAGGGGGAGGGTTAAATCGTTGATTCTGGATGAAGGCAGCAAGGCTTACGGGCAAATGGTTTCATGAATAGGACAGTACGGATCTCCGAATCATGGCCAGGTGGAGGAAAGTCAGACCGACGGCGTAGAGAAGAAGATAAACTATCTTACATAAAAAGTGGGGAGAGAATGGGGAGAAAATGACCATACAACAAAAAAGAGGTTAACCGTAATTGGCTAACCCCTTGATATAATTGGCTCCCCAGACGCAACCCTGTTCATAACCCACTCTCTTTCCGTAAATGGGTGTAAGCTATTGTATTTCAAGAGGTTGTCATGCTAAATGATTTCTCCTTGTGTTTTAAAATCTTATCAAAAGTTATATGATACCTTGGAACGCGGGGGTAAATGGGGAGAGTGAATTTGTACTTCTCCAAACAAATGAGTTTACAATTATAAACGTTAAATGATTACCAATGGAAATGTACAATCATTGAATAATATTTGACAAACAACTGGGATCATGATTTATTATAAGTGGTGATGGAGTTCACCAATAAACCGCCCAAAGGGCTGATAACTCCTGCAGTGATCTTGGCATTCTAGCAGGAGTTTAATAGAATTATGAATAAGCTCTTGCAGGAAGTCATCCTGGAGGGGCTTTTTTTATGAAGGAAGACATCAAGTTAGTTCATTTTGTTCAAAACGTTTCTCAAGAGATTCTTTCAACAATTCATCAGATCTGCAACAGCCTGAAAATCATTTCCTTAAATCGCCAGATTGAAGTTTGCCAAGGTTTAGTCGACAAGACTCCTCTCATTGATGTGGCCATCCTGGGCCAATTTAAAGCGGGGAAGAGCTCCTTCCTTAATAGCCTCATTGGTCAACAACTGCTTCCTGTGGGCGTTATCCCCGTTACAACCGTCATTACTCGCATTCGATATGGCGAAAAGGAACGGGTTGTTGTCAGCCATTTTGATGGCACTACGTCTGAAATTGCCTTGTCGGATTTGGACGAATATACCTCCGAGGCCAAGAATCCCGCGAACCAGAAGGATGTTAATGTTGTGGATATAGAGCTCCCGTCTCTTGAGGATTACGCGGGACTTCGCCTCGTTGACACGCCGGGACTTGGCAGTGTTTTTAAATACCATATGGAGACATCTGAAAACTGGCTCCCTGAAGTTGGTGCAGCAATTCTGGCGATCAGCGCCGATCGCCCCCTTTCCGAAAACGATGTAATTCTCATACGGGAACTCCTCCAATATACACCCCGAGTTGTCCTGCTTTTAACCAAAGTGGATCTTCTTTCAACGGACCAGCAAAAAGAAGTCGTCCAATTTTTCAAAGATACCTT
>JBEKJA010000217.1:0-5483 GCA_050011475.1 Syntrophales bacterium | reverse complement strand
GTGTTAGTGATGGAAGTTTTCATGTCATCAAGACCAGAGAGCATATTCTTGGAATAAACAATGGAGTAATAATTATCTTTCAGAATATTGTCGGATTCTTGGCCCAATATTCCAACATAATAGGCGCAGAAGGCTATAAGAGTGATAATAATCAGGAACAGAAATCCTAAACCCGATGTGAGTTTTGTTTTAAGAGTCATATTACCCCCCCCTAAATGATCCAGATGTGCGATCTCACGTTAATTAACTGCTTTTCTAATGAATTTCGGCTGATCCTAATATACATAGTAAACATTCCGGCAGGTTATCACCAATCATCGTATAAATTATTGCATGATTTGATAAAATTGCAAGGTAAGGATTGCAGAAAAAAGTTTATTCATACTTGGTTATCATTTTCAGCAGACAACAATGCGCTTGGCGTCTTCTTGATACCCCAGATAACCTCCAATCGCGGTCATCAGAAATGAACTGTTATGAATTGTGTGAAGAATCCTGTGTTGCCGTAAAATATGTGCGGGCAGAACTTCTATCCTGATTGCTTCAGTTCTGAGAAGCAGGGGAGGGGGGATGGCGTGCTGTTATGGATTTAATCTTGGTTATTTCTTTCTCCTACAAAGTGTGAGGTCAAACTTATGAAACAAGCAAGGATTACTAATTGAAACCCTCATGACAGAGGGCTGTCATAATATACTAGTTACATTATTGGCATTCAAGTCCAACCTTCAGGTTATCTAGATCGTTTTTAAGAATATCAAAGAAAGAGACACCCCGCTCAAACTGATCCTTGGTTAAGTTATGAGCAGCGTTTAAGAGCAGCATCTTGGTATTGGTTTCACGGGAAATGGTTTCAGCAATCTTGGGACTAGTTAATTCCTCATAAAAAATATATTTAATTTTGTCCCTTTTGATCTGGTCTATAAGTTTTACCAGGTCACGAGCTGTTGGCTCTGCATCTGGAGCAAATCCCTGAGCGGCTATATATTTCAAACCATAACGATTAGCTAGATAACCGAAAGCGTAATGGCCTCCATAAAAAATCTCTCTGATTTTGCAGGTTGCGAGAGTAGTTTTATAGGCAGAATCCAATTCAGTGAGCTTGCTACTGTATTCACTGGCCTTCTGTTCAAAAAAGCCCTTCTGCGTAGCTTTGGCTTCCATTGCCTGTGAGATGTTTTTAACCATTATTTTGGCATTATCAAAATCAAGCCAAATGTGTGGATCGTATGATCCTACAGGTTCATCGGCATCATGAAATACTCCAGAAATCATTTTTATGCCTTGGCTTGAGTCAACGACAACGAGGTTTTTATTGGTAACACTTTTTATGATTTGCTCAGCCCATGGCTCCATAAATTTGCCAGTATATATGAAAACATCTGCATTGTTCATTTTTACAAGATCACTTGGCTTGGGTTCAAAAGAATGAGCCTCCACTCCGGGTGGTAAAAGCAAAGATACTTCCGCTTTATCCCCTCCGATATTTTTGGCCATATCATAAAGGGGGAAAAGTGTGGTGATCACCTTGATTTTTTGCTTTCCCTTATCAGCTGATGTATTGGTAGGGTGGTAAAAAACGTATGCTGTCCAAACAACAATCGCGCAGACAATAACAATGCCCAATTCCACAAGTGATTTGGTTTTCATAATTTTTTCCTCACATCAAATTATTATATCCATACCACAACTTTTGAGGCAATAACATCGCTGATTACGGGTCGAAATACTATATCATCATCAAAGCTGGCTTTTGTGGATAACAGGAAGGAAGTCGCTTGCTTGAAGAGATTCTGATGATGAGACTTATGAAATGCTGATTCAATAAATTGGAAAAGCTTTTAAATAAAATTTTCTTCCCACGGAGGCCCAAGTTTCCAGCATTGTTGATTATGGGTGGGGAAAGGTAACGCTTTGTGTGACCGAACCGCCAGAAGTGGCGCCATTGTTAGCCATTGCTCCGATGCAGGAAAGAAAGAATGTTGTCCATCATCAGATTAATTGAGTTATAACGCTCAGGTTTAGCTGACAAAATATCTCCTTCCGTTTGCACATATTTCGATGAAATGAGTTCATCGCGACAATTTAAAACTATATCTCGTGTAGACTCTGGTGTGGTTTCGAGATGAAACTGCAATCCGATAACCGACGACCCGATTTGAAACGCTTGATTTTCACAACCTTTGCTACGTGCAATAAGGGTTGCTCCTGGTGGTAGGTCGAAGGTTTCCCCGTGCCAGTGGAACACTTCTGCTGATGGAGGGAAGCTGAACAAAGAATCATTATTTGACGTAACTCCTTGCACTGGGAACCAGCCGATTTCCTTTAAGGGTTTTGGGTATACTTTGGCTCCCATCGCGCTCACGATGAGTTGAGCACCTAAACAAATACCCAATACCGACTTGCCTGACTCGATAACATCAAGAATGAATTTTTTCTCCAGATCAAGCCAGGGAAACCCAGCCTCATCATTGACACTCATGGGACCACCCATTACGATTAGTAGGTCAATCTTTTCAATATCAGGCAACTCCGTTGAGTCAAAAAACCTTGTATTGGTTATCTCGTAGCCTGCTGCTCTAAGCCAAGGCTCAATGCTGCCAAGACCTTCGAATGGAACATGCTGTAAGTAATGTGCGAGCATATGTTTTCCCATTGATGCCTAAAAATTAATATTGTACGTCTTCAAATGGTTTTGGACAAATTGGATCAAAAACTAAGAAAGGGTTTCAACACCCATATAAACCTTTCCTGCTTTCTCGGCAAGTCTCAAAGTGCCATTCCGTTTCCTTGAAGAGATTTGAATGATGAGACTTATGAAATGCTGATTTAATATTTGGTAAAGCGAAAAACTGTAAATAACGGTAGACTTTCTTACATATAATGTTTTAAATCTACGCAACAATAGCAAAAAAGGAGACAAGTTCAATGAAAGAATGCGTAGTGATTGACGGTGTGCGAAGTGCCAATGCGCGGGCTCACAAGGATAAGGGCTGGTTCCGGAATATCCGGCCGGAACAATTGCTGGTCAAGGTCTATCAAGCCCTTTTTGAGCGAAATCCCAAGGTAAAACCCGAAGAGGTCGAGGCGGTCTTCTGCGGAACAGCCAATCAGGCAGGCGTACAGAATGACATCGCCCGAATTGCTTGACTGGTCGGCGGTTTCCCGGAAGTTGTGGCAACCAATGGCATCAACCAGCAGTGCCCATCGGGGATGGCGGCAACAGAGCATGCGGCAAGGGCCATTATGTGCGGCGAAGGCGACATCTATATCGCCTCAGGCGTTGAGGACATGGAGAAGGTTCCTATGATGTTTGCCATGGATATCTCTCCTAAGCTCTTTGACCGCTACAATATGGGGGATATTCCCATGGGTAACACGGCTGAAAAAGTGGCCGAACTATGGAAAGTAAGTCGCAAAGACGCGGAACTGATGGCCTACTGGAACAACAAGAAGGCGGTAGCGGCTCGGGATAGCGGCAAATTTTCCAGGGAAATTGTTCCCATTGAGGGAGAGAAGGAAGATGGCACAAAATTCATGGTCACGACGGACCAGTGGATACGTGATGACGTATCCATGGAACAGATGGCAACCATGAAAACGCCTTTTAAGGAAAACGGCGTGGTGACGGCTGGTGTTTCTTCTCCGCTGACGGCGGGTGCAGCGGCACTGCTCCTCATGAGCCGTGACAAGGCCGATGAGTTGGGCCTTGACTACCATATAAAGTACGCCGGCGGTGCCATGGTCGGATGCGACCCCACGGTAATGGGTGTCGGCCCCATCTATGCCACCCAGAGGCTCTTGAAACGGGCCGGATTGTCTGTGAAAGATATTGGTGTCTGGGAGATTAACGAGGCCTTTGGAAGTCAGTCGCTGGCCTGTCTGCGCGAACTGGACATTGCCCAGAACGCGCCCTTTGATAATGTGAACGTTTGGGGCGGCGCCTTGGCCCTCGGCCATCCTTTAGGAGAGTCGGGCTGCCGGATCATCGTGACGCTCAACAACATCATGAAGACCGACTTCAAAGAAGCCAAATACGGCGTCGCCACGCTCTGCGGCGGTATCGGGAACGGCAACGCCTCATTGTGGCAGAGAGTAGATAAATAATCCTCATGGTCACGGTTGGGGGATTGCCGTTTGATCTCCCCAACCACCCATTTGGAGAGATGTCGAAATGGAGCATCACGTAAGAATCAGATCATTAGCTGTTGAGTGCAATGTCTTCTAAACAATGTCAGGAAGTAACTTATTTGCTTAGATGGACTTTGTTGTTGAGACTTATGAGATGCTAATTTAATAATTTGGAAAAGCTTTTTTTAATAAAATTATCCTTCGATGCAGGCCTATGTTTCCAGAGGAGGAAGCTTTACCACCTTATTCCGAGAATCCACCAACGGCTTGGGTGCAGGGGCGGTTATGGATTGATCAGATTAAAGCATTTATAAGGCCAAATACAGAGCATTTCCATTCTGTTTGCCCTGATATATCCCCCTTCCCTTCCTTGTTTACCCCCTTTTTTCCTTATTCATTCCTTTGGCAAGGAGCGTTTCTCCCTACCTTGGGATCCAGACTTTTCGGGGCTATGCTTCACGTATCTATAACTTTTAAACCCTTGATATATGTGAGCAAACCTAATCGAATCGTGGATCGAATTAGATCTTCTCTATTCAATTCATTCCCTGTAAAAAGATGCAACGCAATGATCCCATTGAAGAGGCCCCAAATAGCATTACGATTTACGCGGAGGTTAACTGAATGCGGGAATTCCCCCTTATCCACGCCATATTGAAGAATCTGTTCGATAATGCTGATAGCTTGATTGGTTGCCTTGATAATGTTTTTGTATAAACCCTCCGAAAGGTTCATGTCATCAGTATGAAGCATGAATGTTATAAGTATCCTAAAAAGTTCAGGGTCACTAAGGAAGAAATTCACATAAATAGTTGAAAGATCAACAAGCAATTCAGATGCACGTTTGCCATTCTTAAATAATTGTTTGCTGATTCCTTGAAATTTATTGACTTCATCGATAAGAATGTATGTGCATAATTCTTCTTTACTGTTAAAATATAGGTATATCAATCCTTTGCTCAGTTCAGCCTTTTTTGCAATGCTCTCAACTGTAACGTTCTTAAAACCTCTCTGAAAGAATAATTTCCTTGCAACTTTCAGGATGGTATTTCGCCTGATTTCCTTCTCTCTATCTCTACGTTTCGCAAAAACCACAATCAGAACCCTCCTTATCCAGTATGTACGTCTTCAAATGGTTTTGGATAGATAGGATCAATAACTAAGAGATTTCAGCACACATATAGACCTTCCCTCCCTTCTCGGCAAGCCTCAAAATGTGATTTCCACTCAGCATAAAATGCGTGGGGCAAGAGCTTCTCTCTTGGCTTGCTTCAGTTCTGAGAAGCAAGGGAGGGGGAGGATAAATCAGGATTGAGTTATCTCTTTCTCCTACAACTAAAACAACTCACCTTTCA
>JBEKJA010000216.1:0-5559 GCA_050011475.1 Syntrophales bacterium | reverse complement strand
GATATGGATAAAAAATAGACAAATTGACCGGCCATATCATCTTGCCCATATAAGCCGTATAAGACATCAGAACATTGGATAAACGGCCGGACAATGAAAAGTTGCCGAGTGTTCTTAGGGCTTCACCTTCTCTGGCGGCATAAAGCGTTATACAGGATGACAGAAAGGCCAATACGAGCATCGGCGCCTTCTCAGCCAGCAGCCATGCTGGGAAATACTTCGGAAACCCGGCTGATTCTTCGGGAGAGCCTGCTGATGATGCATTGACATGGCGGAAACGGTTCAAAGGCCAGAAATCCATCAGGAGCAATATGGCCGGCAGGGTGACAAGCATTGGCTTGGCCATCAGGCCAAGCATGAATACCGCCAGCACGGCAAGATAACGCCACACTCCCGGATTTCCTGCATACCACATATAAACGGCCATGGAGGCAAACCAGAAAAACGTGCTGAGCAGGTTCTTCCTTTCAGACACCCACGCAACAGACTCGACGTTTAATGGATGTACTGCAAACAGGAGTGCTACGAATGCACTTTCCCATATCCTTGAGGTTGCCGTTTTGAGAATCCAAAACAGAAGGCAGGCATTGATTGCATGAAAAATCAGATTAACCAGATGATGCCCTCCGGCATTGCCATTGAAAAGCTGCCAGTCCAGCATGTGGGACCACCATGTAAGAGGATGCCAGTGACCCGAGCTTACGTCAGTCAATGACCACAGGATGGAAGACCAATGAAACCCCTGCTGCACATGAAGATTATCCTGAATATACAGGGGATCGTCCAAGCCTATGAATTCATATCCGGAAACGCGGCCATATATACCGGCAACGGCCAGTATTAATATGGCTATGACAATGAATTCCGCCCTGACGGTCTTTCTCTCAGTCATGATTGAATGTCGTGGTCCATTCAGGGTATATTTTTTGTATGATTCTTGCGTGTACGGCCATTAAATTTCTTCGGGCTTCTTCGTATTGGGGATTCAGCTGGAGGGCCAGTACAAATTGCCTGAGTGCTTCATTGAACTCTCCCTTACTGGCCAAGGCAATTCCCAGATAATTGTGAAGGGCAGGATCTTCAGGATCGAGTTTCAGTGCCTTCATAAAATAATCGACTGCGAGATCCGGCTTCCCCTGATTAACCAGAACGGTCCCCATGTTATTGAGCACAGTAATATCATCCGGATCTATAGACAGTGAATGGTTGAATTGCTCAACGGCCTCTGCCACCCTTCCCTGCTTTGCAAGAAGGACCCCGAGGTTATTGTGGGCGCTGGCATAATCGGGGCTGATCACCAATGCCTTGTGGTACAGTTTCTCCGCTTCTCCGATATTTCCCTGCTGCTCGACGGCCATCCCGAGGTTATTGTAAGCTTTTACATAATCCGGCTGCAATCTTATCGCTTCAGTATAGTGTAAAATCGCTTCATTCAGTCTTCCCAGACCTGCCAGCGCCAATCCAAGATTATTATGAGCGCTCACATAATCAGGACGAATCCGAAGGGCATCCTGATATATCTCGACGGCCTCCACCAATTTCCCCTGGCTTGCAAGGGTATTTCCTCTCGCATTGTATGCAAGGATGTTGTTGCTCGTTACCTGGATGGCATGTTTAAAAAGCTCATCCGTACTTCTCCAGTATTTCAACTGAGTCGTAGTGGCCAAAAGAAGCGACGTCATGAGAATGATAAATAGGACTGAAAGAATTTTACCTCGATATTTCCACGATCCCAGCCAATCCGCCACACCCCAGGAAAGCATCACAAATATGCCGATAAATGAGAGATAGGCATAACGGTCTGCCATTGCCTGTTCACCTGCCTGAATGATACCGATGACAGGGAACAGAACCACGAGATACCATGCCCAGCCTGAAAACAAATATGGTGACCTCCTGATCAGAACCATCACCACACAGGTCACAAACAACAGGAAAAGAGCCGCCATAAAAACAGGCCAGAAAGTAAAGGAAACAGGGTAGGGATAAAAAGCGGCAAGATCAAACGGGGAAAAAAGCTTTCCAACATATTTGGTATAGGACATGACGGCATTTGCTAAACGGCTTCCCACGTCTATCTTTTCCACCGACATAACCGCGCCCATCTTCTTCGCGGCATGAAAGGTCCACATACCAGACGCCAGAGATAACAGAAACAAGGGAACCTTCTCCAATGTCAATGAGGATAAACGACATGCATCGTGCATTTGAAACCGCCTCAGCGGCCAATAATCCATCAGTATCAATAAAACGGGAAGTGTCACCAGCATCGGCTTCGACAGAAGGCCGAAAACAAACAAAATGACAACCATAAAATATCTGACAGCATTCCGGCGCTCAGTATACAAGATATAAAAATACAGTGTGAGAAAACAGAAAAATGTGCTCAACACGTTCTTCCGCTCCGCTACCCAGGCCACAGATTCTACATTGATGGGATGCAGGGCAAATAAACCTGTTACAAACACAACCTTCCACGTCTCCCTCGTCATCCGTTTTAATAAAAAAAATAAAAGAATAATGTTCAACAAATGAAAATTCAAATTGGTCCAATGATACCCGGATGGATGAAGCCCATAGAACTCATAATCCAGCATCAGTGAAAGCCATGTTAGAGGCTGCCAGTATCCTGTGTGTACATCCTGAAAGGCCCACAATACGTTATCCCAAGACAAGCCTTCCCTGGTCCTCGAATTATCTGTAACATAAAGATTGTCGTCAAAATCCATGAAGCCAAAATGCTGAACCGGCCAATAGACAAAAAGAGTCATCGCAATGAGAAGCAGCAAAACGATAACTTCCCGGCGCTTTATCAACTCCTCCCGATATGCCCCAAACTTTGTGCTGTCCATAAATGGCCTTCAAGTTTATTTGTCTGCACCATGTGAACATCCCGGATCTAGCCAACAGCCCACTACTTCAATCCGGCTTATGATGGTTTCCGGATATTTATTTTGCTTATCTTTTCCAGGCCAAGATATGCGTTTGCATACGATGGATTCAGACGAATTGCCTCTTTGAACTGAAATTCCGCCTTATCCCACTGTTTGGCGGCATAAAAGCTGACACCAAGATTATAGTGGGCCACGGTATAATTTGGTTTTATCCTGATGGCTTCACGCAAATGTTCACAGGATTGATCAATCCTACCCTCCTTGAACAAGACGACGGCCAGATTGTTGTGAGCCAGATAATTATCGTCTATTACGTCCAGGGCATGTTCAAAAAGAGTCGTACTATTTTGCCAGGTTTTCGCCTGAATCCGCGTATCGGCAATAAGCAATACTGACAGCATCACCCCGACAATCATAATGATATGAACTCCAGACTTCATGGTTTTTATAACATCGGCAGCCATCCATACTACCATTATGAAAATTCCTATCATCGACAGATATGCATACCGGTCCGCCATTGCCTGTTCACCTGCCTGAATGACGCCGATGACCGGGAAAAGAACCACGAGATACCACGCCCATCCCACTAACAGGAAAGGCATCTTCCTGATCAGGATAATCGCCAAAAAAGTTATAAACAGCAAAAAAAGAGCTGACAAAAGAACAGGACATATTGGAAAAGCAACAGGGTAAGGATAAAAAGCGGCAAGATCGACCGGGAAAAACATCTTCCCGATATATTTGACGTAGGAAATAACGGCATTCGCCAAACGGCTCCCGACGTCTATTTTCTCCACCGGCATTATTGCACCCACTTTTGTTTGCGTATAATACGTCACGGCACTAAAAGTTATCGATAATATGAATAATGGCACTTTCTCAAGAGCCAGCTTGTACCATCGATTCCAGGCCTGGCTTTTTTTGCTGCAGCCGTCACACTTATCTTCCGTGCCCAGCCGGTTCAGTGGCCAATAGTCCATCAGCATCAATAAAATGGGAAGCGTTACCAGCATCGGCTTCGACAGAAGGCCGCTAAGAAACGAAATGACAACCAGGCAATATCTTCCGGCATTCCGGCGTTCGGTATACAAAATATAGGAATATAATGTGAGAAAACAGAAAAATGTGCTCAATACGTTCTTCCGCTCCGCTACCCAGGCTACAGATTCCACATTTAGGGGATGCAAGGCGAACAAACCTGCTACAAACACGACCCTCCATGTCTCACCCGTCATCCGTTTCAATAGGAAAAATAAAAGAATGATGTTCAATAAATGAAAGTCCAGATTGGTCCAGTGATAACCCGATGGATGAAGTCCGTAGAGCTCATAATCCAGCATCAACGACAGCCACGTCAGGGGATGCCACGAACCTGTATGAATATCCCGAAAGGCCCACAACACATTCTTCCATGTTAACCCGAACCTGATCGCCGGATTATCCGTGACATAAAGAGGGTCGTCAAAATCCAGGAAGCTGAAATGCTGGACCGGCCAATAGGCAAAAAGAGCTAGTGCAACAAGAAGCAGCAGCACGAGAACTTCCCATTGCCCGGATAAATGCTTCCGGAATAATTTACTGTCCGCACAATTCATACATGCCGTTGATATCCGGAACGAGAGTCTGAGGGACGGCGGCAGGTTATATGAAGGGACCCGGCAAATTCACATATTACCGGTGTCTTCTCAAATACCCCCCCGACAGTGGTTACTATTTGAATCAATGGTCTTGGAGTGTAAGGGTGAAGCCAGTCGTAAGGTAGAATCGATACGGATACGAAGCCGCAACGATCCAGAATTTTACGAATTTGCCACTTGAAAAACGCAGTCTCGTCCGGCGAGTCCCCCATATACCGCTTAACTGCAGGAACATTCTTTTGGACAAATATCTGTGGATTGAGCATGTTTGGTTCGGCAAAACTCATGATTCCACCAGGCTTTAGCAGAGCGTAAATTCTTGTCAGGGCTTGCCGCACTTCGAGGTGATGCAGGATGGAAGATCCTATAACGGCATCAAACGGACCTTCCTCCTCACAGTCTTCGAAACGCCTTACCATTAAGCGAACCTGGTTCTCGGGCAGATTTTTCTTTTTGGCCAATTGTATCAGTTCTTCCGATATATCAACCGCGATAATCTGAGCACCCGAACGTGCAAATTTCTCAGTGAAGAGTCCGGTCCCACATCCCACCTCCAGAACCCTTTTCCCCACCTTGAGTACGGCTGCCGCCATGATAAGGTTTGCCCTTCTTTCCGCGCGGAGTCTTCCTGCGGGAGTTTTCCATCCCCATATAAGCTCCGGATCATGCCCTGCCAGATAGCGGCCATGAAGAATTTCTGAAGATGCTTTCCCAACAGGTTTTGAATTCATAGTAAGAGCTTAGATGAACTTCATTCTGCGCGTTGCAAACAGAACCATTTTCAAAAGCAGCCAACCATGGCTCCATCTGCTGATGTTGGTACTCCCGTATTCCCTTTCCCGATATCGGATTGGCATTTCAACGATTTTCAAATTCAATCTGGCCGCGCCAAACAACAGGTCAAAATCGCCGAACGGATCAAATTCTCCGAAATATGCCCTATTTGCCCTTATTTTTTCATAATCATCCTTCCATAAAACCTTTGTGCCACACAGCGTATCCTTGACAGGCTGTCCAAGCAGCCA
>JBEKJA010000215.1:0-5563 GCA_050011475.1 Syntrophales bacterium | reverse complement strand
CTTCCCTAATGAAAAGGGATATCCCCTTGAGGGCTACGATGTTTCCATAGTATGTCCGAATGTCATGAAGTCCCAGCATACGGTTTCACGCCTGAAAAGTTTCGCCCAGATAGGCTTTGATCACCATAGGATTGTTGCGGATCTCCTGCGGGGTACCCTCCGCAATCTTCTCTCCGTAATCCATCACCACTACACGCTCGGATAGACTCATGATAAACTTCATGTCATGCTCAATGAGCAGGATCGAAATATTTTCTTTTTCACGGATCCGCCTGATCAGGCTCTCGAGCTCTTTAGTTTCCTGCGGATTCATCCCTGCGGCCGGTTCATCGAGAAGCAGGATGAAGGGATTCGTTGCCAGGGCGCGTGCTATTTCAAGACGGCGCTGGGCGCCATAGGGAAGGTTTCGTGCCAGATCATTTGCATGCTTTTCAAGCCCCATTTTTTTAAGAATTTCATAACTTCTTATCGCAATATCCTTCTCCTCTTCAACGGTCTGCGATCACGCAGTATGGCACCGATGATGCCCGCTTTTGCACGGCTGTGCCGCCCGATCATGACATTTTCAATGACCGTCATATAGGGAAAGAGGTGTATGTTCTGAAAGGTTCTTGCTATACCAAGCTCCGTAATCCTGTTGATCTTCAGGCCGTTTATCCGCCTTTTGCCACCTCCGGGAAGAGCAATGTGAATATCCCCAGAGGTTGGCTGATAAAAGCCTGTGATACAGTTAAACAATGTCGTTTTGCCTGCTCCATTTGGGCCGATCAGGGCAACAATATCTCCTTGCGTTATGGATAAGTCCATACTGTCCACCGCTCGAAGGCCCCCAAAATCCATGTTAAGCCGGTTTACCGACAGTATGGATTCCTTCATGGATGATTCTCCTCATGAAATTCATAACTCCTGCGGACATTGGCAATGATTCCCTCAGGCCGGAAAAGCATCATGAGAACCATGGTCGCGCCAAACAGAAGCATCCGGTATTCAGAGAATGCTCGGAGGTACTCCGGCATGAGGATCAGGATAAATGAGGCAAGTACGATACCGATGATGGACCCCATGCCGCCCAGTACGACAATGGAAAGAATCATGGCGGACTCGAGAAATGTGAAACTTGCCGGATTGATGAATGTCGTCTTTGCCGCAAATATTACACCCGCCATGCCTGCCCAGGTCGCACCCAGTGCAAAAGCCACAAGCTTCGTTTTCGTCTTGTCGATTCCCATTGCCTGGCAGGCAATTTCATCTTCACGCAAGGCAATCCAGGCGCGTCCAATTCTTGAATTCTTCAAGCGGTTCACTACAAAAATTGTGAA
The DNA here is from genome assembly GCA_050011475.1 of Syntrophales bacterium. Taxonomy (GTDB): domain Bacteria; phylum Desulfobacterota; class Syntrophia; order Syntrophales; family JBEKJA01; genus JBEKJA01. The sequence goes on along the minus strand of JBEKJA010000215.1, from coordinate 4,244 downwards.
GAGGCAGAAGGCAATCATCAGAAAGTAGACAAAAATGGCCGATTCTTCCAGATTCATCTCCAGACCGAAAAAACCGGGTCGGGGAATATGGGCGATTCCGCTTGGGCCGAATGAGAATTGATTCCAGTTTTCAAGGATCAGGCGAATAATCTCCCCGAATCCGAGGGTTACAATAGCCAAGTAATCTCCGCGAAGCCGCAGGACAGGGAATCCCAGAAGCACGCCAAAGATTGCGGCGAGCAGTGCACCGATCGGTAAAGCCAGCCAGAAGTTGATCCCGTAGTGATAATTCAGCAATACATAACTGTATGCTCCAACGGCATAGAATGCGACATACCCGAGATTCAGCAGACCGGCAAGGCCGACAACAATATTCAGGCCGAGGCCGAGCATGACATAGAGTAACGCGTTGGACATGATATTGATCTGATAAGGGGAAAATAAAAAAGGAAAGGCAAACGCCATTAGGACCGCGAAGACAATACCGATACGTGCGGTCGACGGGTTATGTCGGAGTCTAGCTGCAATTTCTTCCATCCTTTCGGAAACGGCGCCCGGCCTATTCACTCCCGATGTACGACGCCACATGAGGCGTCGCCATATGAAGGACAGAAGAAAGCTTCCAATACCAATATAGGCCATGTTCAGCCATCTCCACTGGATGACTTTCTCGATGGTATTTACGTGAATGACCATGATCGGAAACGTCAGAAACATGAACCAGGCAGAGATCAGAAGCGATTGCTTTATTTCCTTAAAAAATTTCATGAAATTAAATTCAAACTTTCTGCGTGGTCGACCGGCCAAGAATACCGCCGGGGCGTAAAATAAGGATCAGTACAAGCAGGCAAAAGGCAAACACGTCTTCATAGTCGCTGGATATATAACCTGTTGCAAAACTCTCCGTCCAGCCCAGTATCAAGCCACCGAGAACAGCGCCGGGGATGCTGCCTATCCCCCCCAGTACCGCTGCAGTGAATGCCTTGATACCCGCGATGAAACCAATATAAAAATTGATGCGCCCAACGTGCGAGGCGATCAGAACCCCGCCTATGGCAGCAAGTGCAGAGCCAATGACAAATGTACTGGAGATGACACGGTTTACATCCACACCTGAAAGCATGGCCATGGTTCTGTCTTGGGCTGTCGCACGCATGGCCTTTCCAATCTTTGTAAATTTTATAAGAAGGGTCAGCAGGACCATGACTACAGATGTGGTAAGAACAATGAACTGCTCTGCCGCTCCCATGATGCCGCTGAAGCGGTCCATAAGAGGCAATTCAGGTAGCAGATTCGGGAAAGGCAGGAAATCAGACGTCTGTGCCAGCAGGACATAATTCTGAAGGAATATGGACATGCCGATGGCACTGATGAGGGGTGAGAGGCGAGGAGCATGGCGCAGCGGCTTGTATGCGATTTTTTCAACGGTCACGCCATAGGCGGCGGAATAAATAATGGCTACGACTGATGCGAGGATCAGAACGGTCAATCCACTCATGCCCCACATATTCAGAACCGTAGCGATGATCAGTGCGGTAAATGCGCCGATCATATAAATCTCGCCATGGGCAAAGTTGATCAGCTCGATGATTCCATAAACCATCGTATACCCAAGGGCAATGAGGGCGTAAATGCTTCCCCGTGTCAGCCCTCCGATGAAAAGCTCCAGGAAGTAATCCATAAAAGTTAAGTTATTTTACTTCTGTATATGCCCCATTAACGACTTTATACATGGAGAAGCCAATACCGATGGCATCACCCCTTTTGTCGAATTTGATTTTTCCAAGCGGTGTGTTCACATCATACTTCCGCAAGGCGTTGGAAATTGCCTGACTATTGGTGGAGCGGGCTTTTCCAATGGCATTCAGTATGGCCTGTGTAGCCGCATAAGCATTGAGATAAAAGGCGCCGGGGTCTGATCCATAGGCCTTTTTGTGGGCCTCAATGGCTGCGATGGCAAGCGAGTTTTTTGTTGTGTCTTTTGGCCCCGTAGCGTAAACACCCTCGGCAAATTTGCCTGCCACTTTTATGAAAGTGTTATCCTTGACTCCATCGTCGGAGATAAAAGCCATGTTCATTTTCTTTTTTCTCATCTGGGAAACGATGGAAGCAGCTTCCGGATGGTATCCGCCATAAATCACGGCTTCAGCCCTGGACTGCCTGACCTTCTGTACAACTGCCGAGTAATCAACTGCACCGGGTGTGATTCCCTCAAAAAGCACGACCTGGGCTCTTTTTGATCCTTCAATGATTTTTTTCGCAAATTCGGCAAGGCCTTTGCCATAGTCTCCTTTATCATGAAGGATTGCTATTTTTTTTGCGTTCATGCGATTGATGGCGAAGTCCACTTCCAGCCTTGCCTGTGCATCATCGGAAGCTATGGTACGAAAGAAGTTCGGGTACTGACCGCTCTGTGTTAATTCCGGGCTTGTCGCCGAAGGAGAAATCACGATAATTCCGGCATCTTTGTAAATTCCAAGGGACGCCTTCGTTGCACCGCTGCATATGTGCCCAATGACCACATTGGCGCCGCTGGATACAAGTTTGGTAGCCGTGTTTGTGGCCAATTCCGGTTTGCAGGCGTCATCCTCCACAAGCAATTCAACTCGTCTGCCTGAAATTCCGCCTTTTGAGTTTATATCCTTCACCACTAGTTCGGCGGCTTTCACCGTTGGGATTCCATAGGAGGCAAGGTCGCCGCTGTGGGCACCGGCAATGCCCACCTTGATTGAATCGGCCGCAAGCACTAATGTTGGAAACGGCATCCATGCGAAGGCCATTGCTGCAAATAACAGACATATATTTTTCCGATACATGGAACATATCCTCCCTTATAGGTTACCCTGAATTTATTTCAGGGTTTATAAAAACAAGCTCAGGATGTTTTTCCTCCCTTTTTCCGAAACAGGATGCGAATCGGTACCTGGTCGAGGCCGAAGGTTTCACGTATCTGATTCATCAGAAACCGCTGATAAGAGAAATGAATCGCCTTGGGGTCGCTGACAAAAAAAACAAAAGTGGGAGGTTTCACGGCAGTCTGTGTCATATAAGCGATCGTGTTGGGTCTTTTCCCGCGGAGAGGCGGAGGATTCGAATCGATGACCTGTCTCATGAGGCGGTTTAACTCACCAGTTGATACGCGATGGACATATTGTTCATATACAGCATCGACCGTTTCAAATATCTTCCTTACCCTTTGGCCTTTCAGTGCTGAAATAAACGCAATGGGCACAAAGTCAAGAAATTTAGCCTTTTCACGGATGTCCCGGACATAAGTGCCAATGGTATACGTGTCCTTCTCAACGGCATCCCACTTGTTTACCACGAATATGCAGGCCCTGCCTCGTTCGAAGGCGAGTCCGGCAATTTTTACATCCTGTTCTGTCATCTTTTCTTCGGCATCAATAAGGATCAATACAATATCGGAACGATCGACCGTCTTGAGTGCCTGTATCACGCTGAATTTTTCCAGGGTCATACTGATTCGGCTTTTTCGGCGGATTCCAGCCGTATCTATTAGAAGGTACCTGCGGTCATTTAGGGTAAAAGGCGTATCGATGGCATCCCGGGTTGTGCCGGGTGCCGGATTGATGATCGTGCGGTCATATCCCAGCACACAATTCACGAGAGACGATTTCCCCACATTCGGCCGTCCCAGCACAGCAATGCGAATTTCCCCCTCGCCTGTCAATGATGCCTCTTCCCCAGGAGGGATCATGGGAGAGAGATCATCCATAAGGACATCGATGCCGGGTCCATGCTCTGCTGAGACAGGGTAAAGTTTTTCCACCCCCAATTCGTAAAAGTCGTAAATCATGGGATCATGACGCGGCCCATCGATCTTGTTGACAGCATAAAAAACAGGCTTCTTTGTTTCCCTGAGAAGCCGGGCAATTTCCCGGTCTGCAGGTGTCAGTCCTTCCCGGGAATCCATGAGAAAGATGATGACGTCCGCTTCTTCAACGGCCAGGAGGGTCTGCTCCCTCATCTGGGCAAGAATACCTTCTTCCACAGCCGGTTCGAACCCTCCTGTGTCAATAAGAATGAAAGGGTGTCCATACCAGGAGCAGTGAGAGTAATTGCGATCCCTTGTCGCTCCAGGCTCGTCTATCACGATGGCTTTCTTTTTCTCGGACAGCCGGTTGAACAGGGTGGATTTTCCGACATTCGGTCTTCCGACAATGGCAATCACAGGTAACATCATTTTTCCAAATATCCAAATTCACGAAGCATACGTTGATTTT
>JBEKJA010000214.1:0-5567 GCA_050011475.1 Syntrophales bacterium | reverse complement strand
AAAGCACGATGGAAGCAGTCAGATGCCCGAAAGTGTGCACAGCGGAAGGATCGGTGAAATCATCGGCGGGAACGTATACTGCCTGGATGGATGTGATGGCACCCGATGTGGTATTGCAGATCCGTTCCTCCAGTTCCGCCAGGTCCGTTGCCAGTGTCGGCTGATAGCCAAGCCGGGACGGAAGCAGTCCAAGGAGTCCCGCAACTTCGGAGCCGGCCTGGATAAATCTGAAAATGTTGTCGATCAGGAGCAGGACGTCCTGCCGCATATCGTCACGGAAATATTCGGCCATGGTGAGAGCGGCATGCCCCACGCGAAAGCGGGATCCTGGAGGCTCATTCATCTGCCCGAAAACAAGGACTGTGTTCTTGAGGACCCCCGCGTCCCTCATCTCGCGGTAGAGCTCTTCCCCTTCCCGGCATCGTTCGCCAATGCCGCAGAAAATACTGATTCCTTCATGGCGGTGAACCATGTTGTGAATCAGTTCCGTGAGGAGAACCGTCTTGCCCACACCGGCTCCGCCAAACAGTCCGGCTTTCCCTCCCCGTTCAAGGGGAGCAAGCACATCGATGGCCTTGATCCCTGTTTCAAAAATCTCCGACACGGTTGATTGTTCTGTAATGGGAACAGGTTCCCGGTGAATGGAACGGTTTTCCATTTCCGGGAGAGATCCCAACTGATCGAGCACGTCTCCGAAAACATTGAACACCCGGCCGACAAGCCCCTTCCCGACCGGCACTTCAAGGGTACGTTTTTCATCATAGATCGGGGTCCCCCGTGACAATCCCTGCGTGGGAACAAGGGCGACTCCCCGCACAGTGTGCGCATCGAGCTGAATCGCCACTTCGATGATGATCTTCCCATCATCCCCTGTACGGAGCACACCTCTTATTTCAGGAATCCGCCCCGGGAAATGAGCGTCCACGACAGAGCCACGGACAGTTATCACGGTTCCTTGATTCGTTGACTGCTCCACGTTTTCCTCCTTCTCATCTAAAATACCCATAGTGGCTGTTAGACAAAATCTCCGAGTAAAGCTCCCACCCGTGTCAGCCCCTCCGTCAGCAGCGCTACCACCAGGCCGATCACGAGGAGCATGACTGCCCGGATGGAGTCATCCATGATCGGCTGCGCGTTCATAAAAATATGATGGCTCAACAGGAGTATACCTGCGAGAAGGATGGGTACGATAAGCCCTCGTCGCCCCCACCAGATACATCCGAATATAACCGGTATGTAAAAGAGATGGCTGAACAGCGCTTCGTTTTTCAATACAACATGGTAGTAATAGGTGATTGCCGCAGCGCCGATGATGCATAAAGCCATGATGCCCAATCGGAAAGCCTGTCTGCCGGGAGATGCCTTGAGCATCACGAAGTCTCTGAGCCTGCCGAAACGGTCATCAATTTCGCGGGTCATGAGCTCCTGGTATCTTTCCGTAATCAGATAGGCAGCATAATCGAACATGAGAATCGTTCGGTTCAGGGTCTCCACAGCCTGTTGCTGCTCGATAGCGGTAATAAAAATGGTCTGAAACTCCGCATAAAGCCATAGGTGACGCCGCATGAGAACCAATGCGTACATGGCTTCCTTCAGGGGAATCTTTTCCTCGAATCGTTCTTCCGCATACTGTCTGAAATAGACTCTGGCCACCTCAAATGGATTATCGGTGAAAAACATCTCCCGAAAATTTCTGTAGAAAGTAATAGCCTGGCCGATGAGTTTCCCTTCCGGTATATAATTATAGGAAGGGGTTCTGCGGTTTCTCCTCACATCCGACACCCAATGTCCGGCCATTTCTTCAGCATGGTGTTCTGTCAAATCCACGAGCTTGGTGGCATATGCTTTCATGTTCCCTTCCTCCTTTACAAGCTATAAATCAATCAACCCGGCTTTCATGAATTGGCATGAACGGGTTAATTCCTTACCTGCTTTTCCCGATCTCCCGTACACTTATATCTTTCTTCATCAACGCCTGGTATTTCCAGGTGATGATGTACATGGCATAGTCAAACATCAGGATGGTTCTGCTCAAACTCTCCACTGCCTGCCGGTGTTCGATCGCGGTGATGAAAATGGCCTGGAATTCGGCATACAGCCAGATATGGCGGCGCATTAGGATCAGTGCATAAATAGCCTCGTGAAGGGGTATCCCTTCCCGGTAACGATCCTCTGCATACCGCTCGAAGTAGTTCAGGGCAAATTCGAATGGATTCTCGTGAAAAAACATCTGCCGGAAGTTGCGATAAAAATCCGCGGCCTGCCATAAAATCTGCTCCTCGGAAGCCTCATGGTAAGACGTGGTTTTCGTATTGGTTTTTACATCTTTCGCCCACTGCCTGGCAATTCGCTCGGAATGCTGCTCCGTCAGTTCGACGAGTTTGGTAGCATAGCCTCTCATGATGATGATCCTTTCAGTTCGCGGGTCCAGAGGGCTATCACTTTTAGATATATATAAAGGCAAAGAGCATGCCATGCCGGTATAAATGGGAATTATTTGTATATGGTTGAATTAAATGGTGAATTTATGCATATACGGATGGGGTTATCTTTTTGTCTGATGACATTGCCGTCCTTTTACAGTATGATCCGGTACGAACACAAAAGAACAGTGACCGGAAACTCAGGACTGGCTGGCAATACAGACAAATGACATTTTTGTCACACCTTGATGACCCAAATGTCGCGAGCCACTGCCGGAAACCTCTGATGTCTTATCCGGATATTCCGATCTGTGGGAATTAACATGGAACAGGCAGTGCATGCCATCGGCGGGTCTCTGGCTATCTGGACTATTATTCCTTTTGCCAGCGTCCTGTTATCGCTTTCCCTGTGCCCTGTTTTAATGCCCCATTTCTGGCACCGGCATTTTGGAAAGGTGTCGGCGTTCTGGGCGCTGCTGTTTGCGGTACCTTTTCTTTATGTCTATAGAGGCATCGCTTTTTACGAAATCCTTAAAATCCTTCTTGGGGACTACCTTCCTTTTACCATTCTTCTCTGGGGGTTGTTTATAATATCCAGCGGGATCGTTATAAGAAGTACGTACCAGGGCACACCGGCCTTTAACACCATGATGCTGCTGATCGGCACAATACTGGCCTCCTGGATTGGTACAACTGGTGCCTCCATTGTGATGATCAGACCGATCCTTCGTGCCAATAAAAGTCGTGTAAAAAAAGCTCATATCGTCTGCTTCTTCATTTTTCTTGTAGCAAATATCGGGGGAGCCCTTACCCCCATTGGAGATCCACCCATCTTTCTGGGGTTCCTCAACCAGGTACCCTTCTTCTGGGTTACAAAAAATATCTTGCCCCATATGCTGATGGTAACCCTGATGCTTCTCGGGATCTTTTATTTCATCGATCAATATTTCTTCCACAAAGAAGAAACTGCACTGTTATCGACAATCAAGGAAAGGCGGAATACTTTCAGAATTGAAGGCGCCCATAATTTTGCCCTCCTGGCCGGGATAGTGGGGATTATTCTTGTCAGCGGATACTGGCAGCCCGGTTCTATTTTCATTCTTGGCGTCGAAGTCCGTCTCCAGAACCTGGCAAGGGATGGTGTGATCATCATCCTTGGATTCCTCTCCCTGTATTTTACACCAGGAAGGCTTCGTGAGGCCAACGACTTCAGTTGGTTCCCTGTTATAGAGGTTACAAAACTCTTCGCAGCTATTTTTGTGACCATCATCCCGGTTCTGGCCATCCTGAAGGCCGGCACAGAAGGTACGCTGGGATTCCTCATCACGGCAGTCAAGACGCCTGCCCATTATTTCTGGGCAACAGGTATATTGTCCGCTTTGCTGGATAACGCCCCTACATACCTGACCTTTTTTCACATGGCGCTGGGGAAAATCGGGATTTCCGAGATAGCAGTATCGGCAGCCCTAGCATCAGGCACGGCTGCTTCGAATCCTGTCTTCAACAGCTATCTCCAGGCCATATCCGCCGGGGCGGTTTTCATGGGCGCCATCACCTATATCGGGAATGCGCCCAACTTCATGGTGAAATCCATCGCCGAAGAGGCGGGGGTAAATATGCCCGGCTTCTTCGGTTACCTATTTAAATATTCCATACCAATCCTGATACCGATCTTTATTCTTGCAACGTATATTTTCTTTTAATGACTGATTTGATAATTACGTCACGAGCAATTGACCACGGTGCTTTGCAATGATGTAAAAATAGATCCTGAATAAAGTTCAGGATGCCTTCTTTGGAGAGGATAAGTTTATCAAGAGGTGCTGCCAGTGGGTATCCTCCTTTATCACTGCCAGTTTGCGCTGGAGCTGTCGAAGGGTGATGCCGAGAATGCGGGCTGTTTCTGCTTTGTCACCCCGGGTCTGATTCATGACATAAGCCACATGAAGAAAATCATTGTCCTTCAACGTACAAAGATTCCTGGTGAATGGTTCCCTCACCTGAGCTGTCATCCCGAGATGGGTGGGAAGAATCAGCGGTCCGTCAGCAACCAGTACGGCATTCTCAACGAGTTGTGCGAGCTCTCGTACATTTCCCGGATATTCTTGACTGCATAGAATTTTCTGAGCTTCCAAACTGAATCCATGCACATTGCGGTGATGACGCTGAGATGCCTTCCTCATAAAATGTTCGGCCAGTAATGGAATATCCGTAGCCCTGTCCTTTAGAGGGGGTAGATGAACATGGGCGGACTTAAGGCGGTAGAGAAGATCTAGGCGAAACTGGCCATCCCTGCAGGCTTTGTCGAGATCACGGTTCGATGCAGATATAATGCGAACATCCACCCAGATCTGTTTTTTCGATCCAAGAGGCAGAATGGTTTTCTCTTCCAGAACCCGCAGCAGTTTGGCTTGAAGGTCATGGGGCAGCTCACCGATTTCATCGAGGAAAAGAGTCCCTCCGTCAGCCTGCTCAAAGAAACCTTCGTATGCGGCATCCGCACCGGTAAAGGCACCCTTCGCATGACCGAAGAACTGGCTCTCAAACATCGGGGCCGGAATCGCGCTGACATTCACTGCAATGAAAGGTCCCTTTGGCGCCGGCCCGGCCCGATGGATCCCCCGGGCAACCAGCTCCTTTCCTGTACCGGACTCCCCGGTGATCAGGATAGGATTGCCGCTGCGGGCCATGATGTCAGCATATGAAAGAAGAGACCGCACCAGGGAACACCGGGTGATAATATCTGAAAACGCAGGGAGAATTTCCGGAGACGATTCTCCGGCCGACACGGACAGGCCGATTAACAAGCCCCGGTGCTCATACGCCCTCTTGATAGTAAGGAAGAGAAGCTCATTATCAACAGGTTTCACCAGGTAGTCATAAGCTCCCATCCTGACCGCTTTTACCGTGGTAGGGATATCATCGACCGCTGTCAGAATGATGAATTCCGTATGGGGACGATATGGTTTTGTGGACTCCAGGACCTGCAATCCATCGATTTCCGGCATGAGGAGGTCCAGCAGTACAATGTCAAAATCATTCTCGCGGATACGCTGGACGGCCTCTTTGCCGTTTTCACAGATCTCTACATTCCGAATACCCCGCCATTTCAGCAACCGCCTAGCAGAATTCAGGAAAACTTCC
>JBEKJA010000213.1:0-5583 GCA_050011475.1 Syntrophales bacterium | reverse complement strand
AGGGATTCGTTGGTGGAGTGACAGGAGGGAATCTCCGGGAGCGGGAGGAAGGTACTGCCGCCGCCGCCGCCGCCGCCATTTTTAATGGAGCGGCGCTATTGAGGGTTCATGATATCGCCCGAATGAAAAAGGTTGCCGCAATGGCTGATGCTATAGTAAGAGCATAAACGATGATTTCAGGCATCGGTTTTGATATTGTTGAGGTGGAACGCATCCGAAATGTCCTGCAACACAGACGGGACAGATTTCTGAAGCGTGTATTCGCGGATCATGAAGTGATCTATGCCATGAGGAAGCGAAAACCGGAGATTCATCTGGCGGCTGGATTTGCAGCAAAGGAAGCTTTTCTGAAGGCCATTGGCGTGGGTCTGGGGCGTGGTGTATCAATGAACGAAGTGGCCGTTGTGCATGAGGCTTCGGGTAAATCATCCCTCACCTTGATCGGCGAAGCTAATGTTGTGGTTCAGAGGTTGAAGATCGGGAGGATTTACCTTAGTTTGTCTCACACAGAGCAGTATGCGACTGCAATAGTGATTCTAGAGACATAAAAACTCCAACATGAATTCGGAATACCAGCCCTTAACCATTGTTTCAGAAAGCCCCGAGTTCACCGCACATATCGGAAGAATACTTGGCGGAATACTCGAGAAGGGAGATGTTGTCGCTCTGATTGGCGAACTGGGAGCCGGCAAAACCTGTCTTACACAGGGAATCGCCAGGGGGATTGGTGTGCCAGAATGTTACGAGATAACCAGTCCGACATTCACGCTGATCAATGAGTATCCTGGCTGCTTGAAGCTGATTCATATTGACATGTATCGCCTGGAAGGCTGTCGGGATCTTGATGATACCGGTTATGATGATCTGTTTGATGAAAAGGGTGTTATGGTGATTGAGTGGGCGGAAAAGATCCGGGAGGTGCTGCCTGACGGTGCATGGTCCATACATATAACCTATCTGGACGAACAAAAAAGGGTGATAGAAATCTTCCGCAGAGATAAAGGTGTCTTGAATTTGTCAAGTGCTTTGAGTGAGGGAGGAATTTAGAAAAATGGCGCTGGTGGTTCAGAAATATGGCGGAACATCCGTTGCAGATTTTGAAAAGATTGAGCATGTTGCCCGAAAACTGATCCAATTAAAAACATCGGGAAATGAAGTGGTGGTCGTTCTATCCGCAATGGCTGGAGAAACGGATCGGTTGATTCGCCTGGCTCATAAGGCTGCTGAAGATCCCGATTTGCGAGAATATGACTCCCTGATTTCCACAGGAGAACAAATGACGGTGACATTACTTGCGATCATGCTGGACCGCATGGGTTATCCGGCAAGGTCTTTCCTTGGACATCAGGTTAAAATCCTTACAGATCAGTCATACTCAAAGGCCCGCATTCTAAAGGTAGACACAAAAGCCATCCAAAATGAACTCAAGAAAGGGCGCATTATCGTCGTAGCGGGTTTTCAAGGAGTCGACATGGATGGAAATATTACGACCCTTGGAAGGGGTGGATCAGACACAAGCGCAGTGGCACTGGCCGCCGCTCTCAAAGCCGACTACTGCGAGATTTATACCGATGTGGACGGAGTGTATACGACGGACCCCAATATTCACTCTAAGGCCAGGCGTCTTGAAAAAATATCATATGACGAAATGCTTGAGATGTCTATTTCCGGTGCAAAAGTGCTTCAACCGAGATCTGTGGAAATGGCTAAAAAATATGAAGTTCCCGTCTATGTGAAATCCACATTCACGGACCAGGGCGGGACGCTTGTTACCAAGGAGGATAAGGAAATGGAAAAAGAAGTGGTGTCGGGCGTGACATACGACAGGGATCAGGCAAAAATCACAGTAGTGCGTGTCCCGGACCGCCCAGGCGTTGCGGCGACTTTATTTACACCCCTGTCGGATCATAACATCATGGTGGATATGATCATTCAGAATGCCAGCATCGAAGGTCACACGGATCTCACATTTACCGTATCGAAGAAGGAACTCAAACAGGCACATAAACTCATCGAAGCAGCTGCAAAATCGGTGGAAGCACAGACAGTTGAAGTCGATGACAATGTGGCCAAAATATCCATCATCGGGGTAGGCATGGTCAGCCATGCCGGAGTTGCCACAAAGATGTTTTCCGCCCTTGCGCAGGAAGGCATCAATATCATGATGATCAGCACCTCTGAAATTAAGATTTCGTGCGTCGTGAAGGCGAAATATACTGAATTGGCCGTTATGGTGCTTCATGATGCATTTAAGCTTGACCAGAAGAAATGAAACGCAGTCAAATCATGGGCTCTTGCCTTTTTGCATTCATGTGCGTTTCCTATATGGCAGGAGCAACATGGATGGAAGGGACGCCCGGGATACAAAAGGAGATTTCCTACAGCCGCCCTGGCCCAAATTCGACATTGGTTATAGTGTCGGGAATCAATGAGATGGAAGGCATATATTTTATTCCATTTAACACTACCGTCCATGGGTTGTTCAATATTACAGGCTTCAAAAGACATGTAGACCTTCAACAACCGGCATTTTTAAACACCATTAAAGATAAGACGAGGATTCGTCTTGGTCGAAGTGGATCTCATGCTTACAAAATCACCTCCGCCGGTCCCATTGATTCGATTACAAGATTAGCCCTTTCTTACCCTTTGGAAATTAACCGCGCTACATTGAATGATTTGCTTATGGTACCTGGGATAGGTGAAAAGGTAGCCCGACAAATTATCTAATTTCGAGATTCGCAAGGGAAAATAGGTGCTGTGGAAGAATTAATGGTAATTCGAGTATAAAGAAGAAACGGCTTGAATCCTTCAAGTCATATACAACGACTACTTTGCCTGCGGTGTACGGTATAAATCCAGGTAGTTCATGACTCTATGGATGTACGTGCGGGTTTCCTGAAAAGGTGGAATGGATCCATACCGCATAACAGCCCCTTCTCCCGCATTATAGGCAGCCAATGCCAGGGAGAGATCTCCTTTAAACAGGTTCATAAGGTATTTCAAGTACCGAACGCCCCCTTCAACATTACTTTCCGGATGAAATACGTCCTGGACCTGTAAAGCATTGGCCGTAGCCGGCATGAGCTGCATGAGTCCCCTCGCCCCTTTGCGGGAAACAGCCTGATGGTTGAAATTCGATTCAGCTTTGATGACTGCCTTAATCAGTGCCGGATCCATTTTGTACTTTTCTGAAGTCCGAACGATCAGTTCATCATATTTGGTGATGTTTTGTGAGATATTTGAACTGAAATGAACCCTTTTTTCCTTTATCAGAAGAACGTAAACGACATTAGACTCGGTGGGGACATTGGTCAGATGGATAACGCCTTCTTCGTCCGCATACTTGTATATGTCGGCATACCCCATATTCACGAGACAAATGAAACATGCCAGCAATCCAAAGACAAGCATCATAAGAAAGTCACGAAAAGACATCCCCGATACTCCTGCGCAACCAATAAGTGGTTCGAATATCTATAATTGATTAACGAATTTCGGAACATAGGTCAAGCCTTTTCTAAATACAGCAAGTTATAGGAATATCTCAATACCCATATGTTCTTACACCCATTCAATAAACAATACTCATGCCAAGTATAAATACCCTGTGACATCAGCATATTATAATTATTCATTGATATACAGTATCAAAATAGTGCCAACTAAGTTGTCACCCCTATAAACAGTCTACACACACTGACCATCACAACTAATTAATAGCATTGATATAAAATCATATGGCATGACTACTGCTCAATGGATGGGCAAAGAGCATCCACCCAACAAAAAAACAATCTAAAGGAAATGTATCATAATTACCCATTTTACGGTTTGCTGTCGTTCGTTTGTCTGGTATTTAATCATTGCATTTACTACTTGCTCGATTCTTCATTTCGATCTTATTTCGGCTGAGCTGGCCGGAATGTTGGGGCGGGAGGCCTATGCAGCGCAAACACCGTCCAGTAGTTGCCCAGTGCATGAGTATGTTTACGATGCACAGGGCCGGGTAGTTACAGAAAGGCAGCTCCTGGAGAAGGGAGACATTTCGGAAAAACGCTATAGTTACTCCGGATTCAGTATTACGAAGATGGACCTGGAGTCACGCATGAAGACGGAGAACAGGGATTATCTGTGAAGGATTGTTCGCTTAGAAGAGACTTTCGAAGGTAGGGTCCTTAGGATCGCCTATACCTGCAATGCGGCAGGTGATTTTCTGAGCATGACGGATCCACAGGGCCGTGTCATAGTGACGGCCTATGACAGTCTGGGCAGGCGGATATCCCTTGTGGATCCCTATACGGATGCCGGAAGCTATGCTTATGACGGCAACTGCAAACTTGTGAAACAGACGGATCCCCATGGAGATACCATCCAGTACCGTTACGATGTCCTGAACCATCCAGTGCAAGAGACACCATCCAGGGGGGGCAAAGACGGTCTATGCTTATGATACGGCCGCTAGCGGGAAGGGGAAAGTCTCCGGTATAACCAGGTGCGATATGGCGGATAGCATCGGCGATTACGATGCCATGGATCGTGTGACGAAGCGAGTCCGGACCTACTGTACCTCCCGGAAGAGCTTTGAGACGGGCTATATCTATGATGATTCGGGGAAGGTGAGGGGTTTTACCTATATCCGACGGATACAAGGTCCTCTACGATTATCATCCCGCTACAAGCTTATTAAAGGGGTCACGGGCAGCGATGGGAATGTTTATGCGGAAATCACCAATTATAATGCTGCGGAACATATGGCGCAGATCGATTACGGCAACGGGACAGTGCTGTGCTACGGGTACGATCCCATATCGTTGAGGCTGAATTCCATTGTGATGGCGGACAGAAGCCATCTGGAGGCCAACGATCTGCAGCGGATATCCTATAGTTATTCACTAACCGGCAATGTAACCTCAATCACAGACGATCTGAAGGGTGTCACATATGGGTATCCATACGATGCACTGCAGCGCCTGACCAAAGAGATGGGTACGGGCGGTGATCCGTGGATGGCGCACAGTTATGATGATGCGGGCAACATCCTGACCCCAAGCCTGGTACAGACACAGATGGCCTATCACTATGGGGATCCCTCAAGGAGAGACCTCCTCACCGGGATCAGTCATGTGGGACGATTGTATACGATGCGGAGGTTTTCCCGTGACCATCTCTAATGCACGGATAGGTTTTACGGTTGGCATAGAGTATGATGCTTCCGGTATGCGGGTGGCAAAGCATGTGTGTAACGGTATGGAGACATTATACACCCTTGCGCATTACGATTACGAGGAGAAAGGTGGGGTTGCCACAAAATACATTTTTGCCAACGGCACCCGGATTGCGAATGTGAAAAGTCATTGAAACAACACATAAAAGGGTAAGTCAACACATAACAAAATCAATAATATGCTTGATTGCCACTTTATGTTGATTTATCGTTTTTCACGGTGCTTTGTAAGGTTATGGTAACAATTTGGTCAAAAAATGTTAGGCCGGGAGGGGATCTACACCGGAAACCCCACCCTCTTTTTCTCCAATATGGGACCCTACCCCGAAACACACAAAGGGTAAAAAGTTGAGGTT
>JBEKJA010000212.1:0-5584 GCA_050011475.1 Syntrophales bacterium | reverse complement strand
ATCCGGAAGACTGCCTCATGGTGCGGTGGGTGAAGTTGTATGCAGACAGCTTGATGACGAAGGCCGGGCTTTCATGGATGCGGTGTCGAAATACCGGGTATGCGATCCCATTGATCCGAAGCATTTCAAAATCTCAGCAGGTCCATGTGAGATGACGGGAACACTCGATGGGATTTATACTGCGAATCTACTCCGATTCCGCTATGCAGCCCTGAAACCGAAAGACCATATCGATATGTGGCTGGCTCATCTTGTGCTCAACAGTATCGGACATATGGATGATCCCCGTGAGAGTCTGCTCATTGGCAAAGATGAAGGTTGGAGATTCATTCCCGTGGAGCATCCTGAAGTCATTCTTGAGCATTTATTATCCATCTACTGGAATGGATTGATGAAAGACATTCATTTTTTTCCCATGAGTGCATGGCGATATGTGGAAGATCTCAGGAAGGGAAAACCATCGAATCAGGCGTTGAGAATGGCTGCCGGGATTTGGGAAGGTAACGAGTTCAGCAAGGGGGAGGGTAAAAACGCCTATTGCGAGTTGTTTTATGGCTGTCAAAACCCGCTGGACGAGTCTTTTGAAATGCTTGCACGGCAGATTCTTGAGCCGTTGATGGATCACAGGGAAGTGATTTGAAGTGGAATCTTTTGACCTGATGAACTGTCCCCTTTCGGGGCTTCACCTGATCGAAGCATCAGCCGGAACAGGAAAAACTTATGCGGTCACCGGTCTTTTCCTGCGTTTGATTGTGGAGCGATATCTACCGGTCCGGAAAATTCTGGCTGTTACCTATACGGTGGCTGCCACACAGGAGTTGAAAGACAGAATTCGCCGTACACTCCATAAAGCCAGGAGTATTCTGGACGGAAAACCGACGGAGGACGGCTTCCTCTCCGCCATGATGGAGCGGCTTGATGACGGTCCCCGGCGTAGAATGGCAATGGAAGCGCTGAGATCGGCCATAAGGGATTTTGATGAGGCGGCGATATATACGATCCATGGGTTTTGCCAGCGTATGTTGCTCGATCACGCGTTTGAGAGCGGGACTCTTTTCGATACGGAGTTTTTAACGGACGAACGGCGACTGCGGGAAGAGATAACGGCTGATTTCTGGCGTAAACATTTCTATCGAGCATCTCCAGAACTTATAATAGAGGAAGTGCTTCGGTGTACAAAAGGGCCGAATGATTTTTTAAATCTCCTCAAGCAGGTTGCGAGCCGCCCCAATATCAGGATTCTCCCCGATGGTCCCGGTCCGTCTCCGGCTGAGTTGCAGCAAATTGAAAAAAAATTCAAAAAAGTTTTTATTGAATTGCAGAAAGTATGGCCATCTGTCCGTGAAGATGTCATTGCCATCCTGAATGGTTCGCACCTGAATCGCATGGAATATGGCAGGAAGGTCCGGGGATATATAGGGGACATGGATGGGTTTGCAGCTTCCGACGGTAGTGTACAGGATATACCGGATTCGCTAGTTCGTTTCACACAAAGCCGAATCAGTGCTTCAGGGTGCAGGGGCGGAGGCGCGGCACTCCACCCGTTCTTTGCAGTCTGCGAGGAAGTGCATCAACAGGCGGAGGCATTAAAAAATATGGTTGCTTCGTCCTTGCTTTTCCTTAAAACGGAATTCCTCAGTACATACCGGAATGAAGTGACATCCCGAAAACTTGCCCAGAACGTACTTTCCTTTGATGATCTTCTTTTGAGAATGCGTGATAGTTTGAACGGTCCGGGAGGGGACCTTCTTGCCCGTAATATAGGACAGCTTTATGAAGTCGCACTGGTTGACGAGTTTCAGGATACTGATCCGATTCAATACGATATCTTCAAAAAAATATTCAGTCCCAGAGCCATTGATAAAACCATGGATAATAACCCGCTGCTGTACCTGATTGGTGACCCCAAACAGGCTATTTACGGCTTCAGAGGGGCGGATGTTTTCTCCTATCTCCAGGCATCCAAAGAGGCTGACCGGAAATTCTCCATGGCGGAAAACTGGCGTTCGGATCCGCTTCTGCTTGAGGCATTGAATAAGCTGTTCGATCGTTCCCCCGACCCTTTTGTTTTTGACGGGATCAAATACAGACCGGTCCTTGCAGGGAGGAAAGACGCATCGGAGCATCTGAAAATAGAGGGAGAGTCGGAACCGCCTTTTCATTTATGGTTTATCCCTTCGACACTTGATCCCGAAGCTGGAGGAAAACCTGCAGCCAAAACCAGAATTGGGCGGCTTATTGTCCGCACTGTTGCAGCCGAGATTGCACGCCTCCTGCATCTGGGCAGGACCGGCCAGGCACTGATCGGCGGTAAAGCCATAACAGAAGAGGATATGGCAGTACTGGTTCGGACGAATATGGAAGCCAGAATATTCCGTGATGCTCTGTCGGAATTGGGAATTCCGTCTGTACTTCAGGTGAAGGAAAATATTTTCGATACCCCTGAGGCCTTCCATATGGAAAGGCTCCTGATGGCCTGTGCCTATACCCAACGGGGAGACCTTATCCGGACGGTCCTCGCCCAGCCTTTTTTCAGCATGGGTGCATGTTCCATTGATATCTTCAGTCAGGACTCCGATGGCTGGGAGCAGTGGTTGGAAACATTCCAGCTTTATCACGAAATGTGGAGCAACCGCGGATTCATGCGCATGTTTCGTATGTTTCTCAATCGTGAACATATCAGGTCACACCTGCTTCGGTTCAGTGACGGAGAACGGCGCATGACCAATGTGCTGCATCTCATGGAAATCCTCCATGAGGCCGAAACGCGTCAGAAGCTCACCATGACAGGACTGATCAAGTGGCTTGCCAGACAACGCTCTGCCGATATTCCTCGCCTGGAAGAAAATGAAATCCGCCTGGAACGCGACAGCAATGCCGTGAAAATAGTCACCATTCACAAGAGTAAAGGACTTGAATACCCTATTGTATTCTGTCCGTTCTCATGGGGGAACGCAAATATTGACAGGAGATCCGTTGTATTTCATGAAGAAGTGGATGAGCGTATTACATGGGATCTCGCAGGCGACAACCCTGCTCATTTGATGCTGGCGATGAAGGAATCCCTCTCGGAGAATATACGGCTGTTGTATGTGGCACTCACACGTGCACGACACCGCTGTTATCTTGTCTGGGGTCGCTTTAATAAATCCGGAACGGCAGCGCCGGCGTATCTTTTTCATAGAAAACCCGGTGAGACCGTTAAGGAGTTCCTGGAAGCAGGTAACAACAGGCCTGGCAGCATGACCGATGATGAAATGCTTTTAGATCTGATCTCCATCGCTGATTCGGCATCGGGCGCAATTGCCCTTCGGGAACTGCCTGCCCTGGATCCGGCGCCTTACCATTTTATTCAGGCAGATGGGGAGGATTTAACAAGCAGGATATTCAAAGGCCGGATCGATCACAGTTGGAAAATTGCAAGTTTCACTTACTTGGCCTCGCAAACAACCCGTCATGCAGAGGTTCCTGATAGGGATATCATCGGTGGTGCATCCACGATCGAACCGTATGATGAAATGAATGAATTTTCCGTTGACGGCTCTGCAGACGGCGGATCGGAAATCAGGCAGTTTCCCCGGGGGGCACGGGCAGGGCTATTCTTTCATGATCTGCTTGAGCACTTTGACTTCCAGGAAAGAGATGAAAACAGACTGTCTTTACTGGTTCGTGAAAAGATCAACGACCACGGGTACGATCAAAGCTGGAGCCATCCTGTTTTCGAAATGCTTCAAAAAATCATCAGGATTCCTTTGGATGGCGCCGGCCTTACATTATCGGGCATATCAAGGACGGAATGCCTGAAAGAGCTTTCATTCTATTTCCCGCTCCGGGAAATTTACCCCGGTGTGCTTCAGGATTTATTAACTGCTGCCGGATCCGGGACTGCCGGTTTTACCGAATCAATGGAAAGCTTGCAGTTCAAACCGGTGCGCGGTTTTATGAGAGGTTTCCTGGATCTCGTCTTCCGCTGGGAGAATAAGTTTTACCTAGTTGATTGGAAATCGAACTTTCTCGGTGTGAAAAAAAAGGATTACAGCCAGGAGGCTTTATTGAGAGCTATTCGCGGGTCATTCTATCATCTCCAGTATCATTTATATGTTCTGGCCCTAGACCAGTATCTGAAGCTGAAGTCTCCCGGCTATGACTATGAGAACCATTTTGGCGGCGTCTATTACTTTTTCCTCAGGGGGGTGGACTCCGATTGGGGGCCTGATTATGGCATTTATCGCGACCGCCCATCTTTATCCTGTCTGACCGCTTTAAGGAGGGGGCTGCTTTTGATGGAAGGTGGTGCCTGATCATGGAATATCGCTTTGAGATCATGGATATCGACCGGCAATTTGGCCGGCTCATGGGAAATCTATGCGACGGGCGGATGCCGGTGATCGAACGGATCGCCGCAGTGCTCTGTGCGGCAACGAGAGAGGGGCATATCTGTATGGATCTCCGATCCATTGCAGGGCAGAAAGTGATTTTTGAGGAAGGTGCGCCGGAAGAGATTATACCGGACCAGGCTATTCTGAAGCAGTGTCTCATGGCATCTCCCGTTGTCGGTCCGCCGGGAGAATTCAAGCCACTGATATTTGATCAAGCCCACCGCCTATATCTTTATCGTTACTGGAATTATGAACAGGATCTTGCCTGCGCGTTTCGCTCCAGGATCAACCGGCCTTTTCTGTTTGACAGGCATGCCGGAGAAGATGAGGCCGGGAAAATATTGTTCCTGCTGGAGGGTCTCTTTGGTAAAAACGGCGGCGATATCCATTGGCAGAAGATCGCGGCAGCCATGTGCTGCCTTCGTACACTCTGCGTTCTGACAGGAAGCCCCGGCACGGGAAAAACAACCACAGTTGGTTCCATCCTGGCTCTCCTACTGGGTGTTTCTCCCCTCACCCTGCGCATTGCCTTGACAGCTCCCACAGGCAAGGCGGCTGCGCGCCTTGGCGAGGCTATCGCAAAAGCAAAGAGAAGCCTGTCCTGCCCGGACATGATCAAGGATGCCATCCCCGAGAAGGCATCCACCATACACAGACTGTTGGAAAGCAGGCCATATTCGCCTTATTTCAAATATAACGAGTCTCATCAGCTTCCTGTTGATATTCTTGTTGTGGACGAAGCTTCCATGGTGGACATGCCTCTCATGGCAAAACTGGTGAGGGCTCTTCCCGATACATCGCGTCTTATTCTTGTCGGAGATCGCAACCAGCTTGCTTCCGTGGAAGCAGGCGCTGTTCTTGGAGATCTATGTGGGAATTTTATCACACCCCACTTCACGGCAGAATTCGTTGAAATGCTGTCAAAGGTAACCGGTTCCGAATTACCCTCAATACCGGTTGTCTCACCGCAGGCCGGTGTTCGTGATTGCATGGTGGAGCTGCGGAAAAATTATCGATTTCCTGAAGGGAAATCGATCGGGCGGTTCAGTGCCGCTGTGCAAAGAGGTGATCATCAGGAGATGACGGATGTACTCAAGGGAAGCCTGCAGAATGATTTTCAATGGATGGCTCTGCCAGATCCAGGCAGCCTCAGGACTGCCCTAAGAGACATGATTGTTCAGGAATATGGCCTGTATTTCGCGGCT
>JBEKJA010000211.1:0-5595 GCA_050011475.1 Syntrophales bacterium | reverse complement strand
ATGGGAGGGGTGAATCTGTGTTTCTCCTGATGCCTCAGAGCATGTTTTGTAGATTAGATCCCCTTCCCAAAGCTTTGTTCTAAAACTCGTACGGTATCTTAAACCTCCTGAAACGGGATGAGGCAACGGGCATCTTGAACTTCCTGCCGATCTCCGTGGCTTCGGGATTCGTAAAGCTGTGTACCGCGCCGGGGTAATTCACAAACTTGAAGTTCACCTTCTGGTCGTCCATCTCTTTCTTGAGTGCCTCGATCTGTTCGGGGGTGGAGAACTTGTCGTCCGCTCCGTTGTAAACACGCACCGCGGCCTTGGTCAGCGTTGGTTGGTCGGGCTTTACCACCGCCAGACTGCCATGGAAGCTTGCAACGCCCTTCAGGTCCACGCCCTGGCGCGCCATGTTCAGGACCACGCCTCCACCGAAGCAGTAGCCAATGGCTGCGATTCGGTCAGGGTCCACGGACGGCTGCTTCTTCAGGAACTCCAGGGCTGCCAGGAACCGCTCTTTGGCAACGGGAAAGTTCTTCATCACCTCGGAAGCGAACTTACCGGCATCATCGGGATGCTGTGCGGTCCGGCCTTCGCCGTACATATCGAGAGCCAGGGCCGTATAGCCCAGTTGCGCCAGCATAAGAGCTCGTTTACGGACGTAGGTGTCCTGTCCCCACCACTCATGGACGACGAGCACACCCGGCCGTTTTCCCTGGACCTTCTCATCATAGGCCAGGTACCCTTTCATCGTTATGCCGCCCACCGTATACTCAACGCTCCGGCCCTCTATCTTCTGCGCAGCGACGGCGGCGGCGATCATAAGCATCCCCGCAATTATAAGACCTGTCACCGTGATGTGCTTCATAGCATATCCCTCCATGGCAATCTTTCCGTCCAGCCTTTTTTCTTTTTCCATGATTCTCCCGTATCGAATTGGACGTACACTGCCCTTTGAATCATGCTGTACCGGTGATGTTTTACCACATGTTTATTCAGAGTTCCTTTTGTTTTTTGAACAGTTAACGGGGAATTAGTTGACTTCGATCAGGTATGATAATAGAATTTTTACAAATTCAAATCATGTCCTGTTCGGATAAAAAATATTTAGAGGTGGGTTCTTGAAATTCCCGTCCATATTAAAAAAAGTTTTACTCTGTTGTGCAGCCCCGGTTCTTGTGGCCGTTGTGGTGTATATAAGGTATGGCGGCACCGGGAGACCGTTTCCCGCCCTTTTCACGCAACCTATTCTGCCCGCTTCACTCGTGGAGGTCGTTGCCGTTCTCGATCAGCCCCCGGGCAATCTCGCTGTTTCAAAAGAGGGTAGAGTCTTTTTCACATACCATGCGGAATCGAGGCCGGACATCAAAGTGCTGGAACTCGTGAAGGGTAACCCGGTACCTTATCCGAATCTTGAGTTTCAGAACAAACGACACGACGGCAAATCCTGGTTCGATCAGGTTTTCAGCCTTCGCATTGACAGGCAGAATCGTCTGTGGACCCTCGATCACGGCTTCCACGGTATACGGCAGCCCCGATTACTGGCATTCGACCTTGCCTCAGGGAAGCTTGTCCATGAATTCAATTTTCCATCCGGGATTGCAGGCATCGGCTCGTACATTCAGGACATGCAGATTGATGCGTCAGGCGTGAAAATCTACATTGCGGACCTCGGCGTGCTTTCAAAAAAACCCGCGATTATTATTTATGATACCATTACAAAAACAGCTCGACGCATCCTTGAGTGTCATCCCACGGTGATGGAGCAGGATTATGAGATAAACTCGAAGGGCAGAAGAATGTACCTGCTATTCGGCCTTTACTGGATGCATCCTGCGATTGATCCAATTGCCCTTGATAAGAATGATGAATGGCTCTACTTCGGACCCATGTCTGGCGACACATTGTACAGAGCGAGGGTTGCGGACCTGAATGATACTTCTCTGACGGACAAAGATCTTGGCAGAAGGATAGAGTCCTTCTCAAAAAAATCGCAGTGCGATGGATTAACCATGGATACTGAAGGAAACATTTATGTGACATCCATGGAGGATGGGGCAATTAACATCATCGGCCAGGACAGGGTTCAAAAGACCCTTATTACGCATCCGCTATTTCGGTGGCCGGATGGGTTAAGTTTCGGGCCGGACGGCTACGTTTATATCGCCGACAGTGATATTCCGGATATCATGCTGAAGAGCAAATCACACATCAAGGCAAACGGCCCGTATTACATATTCCGTTTTCAATCCGGTAAGAAGGGAATACCGGGACAATAAGAAGTTCGTCTTCTGTGATTAAGGTGTCCCCGGAATTATGCCTCATTCAACGATCCTTTTCATCCGTATGGACAGAGGACTATTCTTTGCACTCAGGAAATCCCCCACCATTATGTCTGGTTCATTCTTATCCACAGTAAAAGAAAAGAGGTATCGGCGTTTTTCCGGATCACGTGACCCGGACAACAAATGGGATGGATTCACTCCCTGGAGTGGACGATAAGGGGGAGTAGTAAACTCCAGAGTCGCTTTCCCATTGGAATAAGCAACCCTGGCGTGCTGTATTATTCTCCAATCAGGAGCACAATGGCAGCTCCCGGCACGAGTCGTATACTCCCCCCATGCATGAACTACCCGGGCAGAATCTTTGTCGACATTCTCAACACAAATGATGCAGTCCCAACTCCATGGCGAATTCCATCGACCGCTCCACTTCCCTGAGAGGGCTTTAACCTCTTCCGGTAGAGATGAGTCAGGGGAAACAATGTTTATGCCGGGAGGCAAGGAAGCTTTCAGAGATAAAGTGGCGGCTATGCAACCTCCTATTATAAGAATCACCAACACAATATACAGATTGCTTTTCCTCATATAACTCCTCCGCTCTATGGATGATCCCCGCCCATGACATCTGATTCAATGCCTGATGCGCCATGGATTGCCGGGCGCGCTGGAATGACAGGTTGGCTCTTCTATCTTATGTAATAGCCTGACACTCGCCATCTGCCATCCTCTTCAAACATCGGCGTAACCGTCTCGATGGCCGACTTCTTCTTTCCGAAAGAGGTATCAAAAAGGATGACTATATATTCGCCATCCGGGGCACCAGGCAATGACGTCATGTAGATCATGCTTCTGACATCTCTTGATATAAGCTTACCCAGGGGCTCCCTTACCGCCTTTAGAGATTGCACCCACTTCTCTTTAGTTATTGCATTCCTGAAGTATCCAGACACTTCCATCCAGCTTTGCCCATAATTACCTGCGTCAACCAATGAAAGCCATTGTTCCGCTGATGCAAAGGCAGCCTTTTCCTTTTCTGGATCCTGAGCTACGGCAAAGCTTGCCCAAAGAGATAGAAACAGAACGAATAAGCAAATAGTACAGCACCTCATGGTACCTTCTTTGCCTTCCACGAATTAACTTAATGCCATACCGTAACCGCAACTAGGACTTTACCATGACCAGCATCATCTTGAATTTCTTCAGCGCTTTTAATGCATGTGGTTCCCCCGCAGGTATGATGACCATTTCCCCATCTGTTAAACGATAGTGTTTCCCGGATATGGTAATCTCGGTTTCTCCATCCAGCACATACACCAGGGCGTCGAAGGGTGCCGTATGTTCACTCAACCCCTGATCTTTGTCAAAGACAAAAATGGTCACCGTCCCGGTTGGTTTCTTGATAATTTCCTTGCTGACAATGGAACCATCCTGATAGGCAACCATATCTTTCATTTTTGAGATTTGCTGAGCCATATCGTTTCCTCCTTAAAGACATTTGCCGCTGATTCAAAACCCAATGATTACCAAAACGGGATTAATGCTCTTCAGCATTTGTATATCACTAAAAATGACAGGCTACAAATTGGCCTGGTCAATTACATTCGAAATAGCCAAGTCTCTCTGTCCATTAATCAATGCTCATTTTTAACCGATCGTTGGTGAGAAACTCCCCACCCCTGAGTAAGACTTCATCATTTTTCTGATTATTTCATTCATCAAGCCTTATAGCCTTAATAAAGAATCCTTTTAATTTTAACGGGTTGATAATTATTAGCCGTTTCATGTCCTGTTGGTATAATCCTTGCGTGTATGTGGATAAAGTGATGCTGCTTCAACAGGGAAATAGGTCCTCGGCGCGTTATTAGACCGGGAGAGTAATAAAAAAATCCAATAGGGAGGTAAGGTAACATGAAGCGTTTAGCAGTTCTCATAGTAGCAATGTTGTTTGCGTTCTCCGTGAGCGCATTCGCAGCGGATCAGGCGGCCCCGGCGACAGCCCCGGCAGCCCCAGCGACAGTAGCTCCGGAAAAGGCCCCTATGAAGGCGGAAAAGAAAGAAATAAAGAAAGCCAAGAAGGCAAAAAAGTGCAAGAAGGCAAAGAAAACAGCAAAGAAGGCAGCACCTGAGGCAGCTCCGGTAGAAGCGGCTCCGGCAACGAAGTAATTATTCGACCGAATTTATCCCATTAAGAAACGGGGTGCGGGGAATGAGGTTTCCTGTACCCCGTTTTTTTATAAGTCCGACGGATATCCTGTGATGGAGGCGATCTTTTTGTAGAGGGGCTCCAGTGATCCGTATGTCTTTGTATACACCCCCTGATAAAGGTCATCGTAAATCCGATGGTTCTGGGCATTCGGCTCAAAAACCCTGCCCTGCTTCACCATGGAGGCGACCGCCTCTTCGAACGAAGTGAACATGCCGGTGCCTACGGCAGCATCGATGGCTGCACCCATGGTGCAGTTCTCGGAAGTGGCCATCCTGTAAACGGGAAGGTTGAAGATATCGGCAGTTATCTGGACTGCCACATCGCTCTTCGATCCGCCGCCGCCCACACGGATCTCATTGAGCGTCACTCCGGTCTTCCTGCTGAAGAACTCATAGAGTCTCCTGAGCTCGTAGCCGATCCCCTCGAGAATCGCACGGTAGAAGTGGGCCCGCGTATGCACATCGCCAAACCCGATGATGGATCCTTTGGAAAACTTTGCCGATACAAGGGGCGACCAGTAGGGCTGGACCATCAGGCCCATGGAACCCGGCAGGATGGTTTTGATCACTTCATCGAAGATCACCTCTGGCGTCACTCCCCGCTTCTCCGCCTCGATGGCCTCGTGGTGCCCGAATTCCTGCTTGAACCAGGTCACCATCCAGAACCCGCGGGGGATATACAGCTCGATGTCCCATGCATGCGGCAGAGCTGCGGGCCAGGTCAGGAACCTGAGGTTCTTGTCTGCAATATACCTCCTCGTGATGATCTCCATACAGGTGGCTGTGCCGTAGCTGATAACCCCGATACTCTGATCTATGGCGCCTGCGCCGAGCAGTTCGGACTGCTTGTCCCCTCCGCCGACGACCACGGGCAGCCCCTCGGGTAGCCCGGTTTCGGCCGAAGCCTTTGCCGTGATATGGCCGAGTATGGTGTCAGGGGTATAAATATCCACCATGTGCTCCGGCTCTACGCCGAAGGCGCCATATGCGAACTTCAGGCTGTGCCAGGAGAGCTTCTTGTAATCGAGCGGCCATACTCCGGTGACCATGCCCACGGAATCCTTGAACTCGCCCGTGAGCCTGTGGACGAACCAGCCGGAAATTTGCATGAACTTGTAAGTTC
>JBEKJA010000210.1:0-5600 GCA_050011475.1 Syntrophales bacterium | reverse complement strand
GCCGCGGATTTTTCCTTCTTTAAACTCAACAAGGGCATGGTTGGCTTCACTCATAGGGTATAGCCGGACCTGCGGCCGGATCGGAATTTCCGCCGCAAGTTGAATAAATTCACTGATGTCTCTCCGGGTAACATTCGCCACGGACTTGATCTCTTTCTCCAGCCAGAGTTGTGTCGGATAATCAAGATCAAGAAGAACTTGCCGATCGACCGCTTCCTTGCGAATAGCATTGATCACCAGACGACCACCCTTCTCGAGGTTCTTCAACGCCTCCGTAACCGGCTTCCAGACCGGAGTCGTATCGATGACGGCATGCAGTTTCTCCGGCGCTGTCTCATCCGTGTTTCCGACCCAGACGGCACCCAGCTCCCTGGCAAAGCTGCGCTCCGTCTCGCTCCTGGCAAATACAAATATCTTTACTCCCACCATGCGGTGCCGGACCATTTTCAATACAAGATGGGCGGAAGCACCAAAGCCTGTCAGTCCTAGATTTTGTCCGTCCATGATCCCTGCGAGACGCAATGACCGGTAACCAATGGCACCTGCACAAAGCAGGGGCGCAGCCTCTTCATCGGCAAAAACTTCCGGAATCGGGTAGGCAAAATCTTCATCGATCGTCATGAATTCGGAATAGCCGCCGGGAGCGTCTCGACCTGTAGCCCGGAACTGGTCACAAAGATTTTCACGTCCTTCGCGGCAAAACGCACAGGACCCGCAGGCGGAAAATATCCAGCCGACCCCGAGGCGGTCCCCGGTTTTGAATCTTCCGGATTTTGAACCCATTGCAGCGACATGGCCAATAACCTGGTGTCCGGGGATCATGGGATACCGGGGCGGTGGTGTACGTCCTTCGATCTCCTCAAGCTCGGTGTGGCATACACCGCAGGCCGATACCTTGAGGAGAATCTCCTTTTCTGCAGGAACAGGTTCAGAAACATCTCTCCATTCAAGGGGAGCTCGATTATCACGAAAATTTGAGATACCATTCAATACCATAGCTTTCATGGCTTACCCCTTCAAACCTAGCCCTCTTTGTAACATAAGAGACGTAGCCATTGCGAGCGAAGGGCGGCAATCTTACCAACTAAAAAGCTTTCGTAAGATTGCCACGGCGGCTTATGTGCCGCCTCGCAATGACTCAGTGGGTAAGGGCGGCGTTAAAAGTACATCAGCCAGTACCGCAGCAGGGCCGACAGGGCTTGCGGCTGTTCGATCGTTACGTAATGGCCGCAATCCTCAATGATGGCGAACTTGGCACTCTTGATGTGATCTGCAATAAATACATGTTCATCCACTGTAAACATGGGATCGTCCCTGCCGGCTATGACCAAGGTTGGACATATAATCCTGGTCAAGAGTCGGCGGCTGTCATAATCGTTCAGATAGGCCTCAAACTGCCTGAGGTATACATTTTCCTGGACGTTACGCATATGGCTTTTCAGGAATTCGAAGAAATGAGAGTCACTCAACTTTGCTGGACTGACCGGGAATGCATCAAGTGTTGAGAGAAACTCCTTGAAAAAACCTTCCTTCATTTTCCTGAGTGCTTCCTTCTGAAAGGATTCCGCCATCGGGTTTGGGCGTGCCCAGGTGGCAATGGGGGCAAATTTTGTTATACGATCCGGCTCCCGGGCAGCCACTTCGAATCCAACCCATCCCCCCATCGATATTCCTGCCATGGCAAAAGGACCCGAGACACTTGACAGGACCTTATCGGCCATTTCCTTGCGCGAACTGCAGGAGCTCAGATCCGGTACGGTCATCCGGGCCAGGTCTGCAAGGTGTCTCATCTGAAATTGCCAGAGAACCGAATCACCACCTACCCCGGGGATTAAAACAAGGTTTTGCTTCACCCATCACCTCATCAAAACACCGCGTTCGTTCAGCGGAATCGTGAAACACGACTGATCAATCCTTTCCTTTTCCGGCAGGTGTCCACTCGCCTTTTATCGCACATAAAGCTTATCAGTAAAATTCCGGTCAGGAAACCGCCGATATGGGCCCAGAAGGCCACCCCGCCTGATGCACCGGCCAAAGATGGCACACTGCCCAGAATCTGCAGCAGGAACCAATAGCCAAGCATCAAATATGCCGGTATGACAATCCGGAAGAAAAAGAATCCTACAAAGACCAGCATATGAACAGGGACCCTGGGATACAGGAAAGCATATGCCCCCATGACCCCGCTTATTGCTCCGGACGCTCCAATCATGGGTACCGCGCTGGATGGGTCCGTTATCATTTGAGTGGCAACCGCCGCTATGCCGCACAACAGATAGAAGATGACAAACTTGACAGCCCCCAGGGCATCTTCAATATTATCTCCGAAGATCGCCAGAAACCACATATTGCCAATGATATGAAACCATCCTCCGTGCATAAACATGGATGTGATGACCGCTCCCCAGTCAGGCTTCGCCTGGATAATACAGTCCAACCCATCTCCAAGCGGTATGGTTGTCCCCGGTAAGATGGTTCTCAGAAGTTCTCCGGGTATCAAACCATACCGGCAAATGGATATGGCAAGCTTGGGGTTGAATCCCAATCCCTGCACGAAGATCCAGACAGCAGCGTTGATGCCGATAATGGCAAAGGTCATGAAGGAATGTCGAAATGTGGGATTTTCATCACGTATGGGGAACATAGGATCACTCTAAAAGCGTCAGCATGTTATTTTGTTAAGGAGTCATCATGCCGGCATCTTCCCATTCCCGGAGGCCGACTTCTAGAGTGTGATCCGAGCCATAGATATCGGGACGCACCTGCAGGACCCCCTCATCATCGACCCACGTAGTAAAATATGATATATACACATTCACGGGCTCTTTGAACAGGATCTGTTCTGTCTTTTTCCTGTTGATCCTCGCCATCAACTGACTTCTTGTCCATTGCCTGTCGCGTTCCATGAGAAATGCCGCAAGATCGATGGGCTTTTCAATCCGAATACAACCGTGACTGAATGTTCTCTTTTCTTTCTTGAACAGATGCTTCGTCGGTGTATCGTGAAAGTATACATCATAGGCATTTGGAAACATAAACTTTAACCGGCCAAGAGGGTTGGCGGGACCGGCACCCTGAATAACCTGGTAGGGGAAGGTCCGGGGATGCGCCCTGGCCCAGTTGATTTTATCCGGTGATATTTCATGGAAGGTTTTACCCTGTCCCCTGAAAAACTTGAGATTCTTTTTTTTTATGTAATCATGATTCTTTCGAATATTCGGGATGGTCTCTTCCTCAAGAATACTTGGGGGAATTTTCCATACGGGATTGATTTCCAGGTAGGTCATCCGTCCATTAAAGGATGGGGTGTGCCAGAACGGTTTTCCTATGACGGTTTTCATCGTCATCACAGTTTCTTCATCCTGGACAACCTTCAGACTATAATCCGGCATATTGACCATGATATAAAGATCACCCAAATCCCGTGGAAACCACCGCCATCGTTCCAGATTCAATTCAATACGCCGAATATCCTCTTCTATCGGTTGGTTCAACGCCATGCGTGTTTTCATATTGATCGTGCCGGTGGATTCCAGGTTATGCCGCTTCTGAAAGCCTCGGACTGCGCCCGCCAGGATATTGTCATATAGATCAACATCCAGTTCCGGATTTTCCACGGAAAGATCCCCGGACAGCCACAGCCGCTTGCGCAGGATCAGGACCCGCTCTCCTTGAGATCCGATTTTGAGGATCCCTTCACCGCTGAGGACCGGCCATCCTCCCTGACTGGCAATATGACGATAACGGGCCAGTGCTTCTTTAAGATTTTCGTAAGCGGAATCGGAGTGATGGAAACTCTGAAGGAGCTCCGGAAATTGGGCTTCATCCTGAACTTTTTCAAGTTTTTCCAACAGCCCTTCCTGACGGCCGATTAGGCATTTTGAACCGCAATAATGATTCATATTGACGCGCCCGTACAAGAGGTCATAACCGAACGATACATATTTATCAGTGAGGATTATATCCAAATCCGCCAGATTTGCCGCGGATACTGTATCCTCTTTTTCCTGAAGAGGCATCAGGGCATTTTGGAGATCCTGAGGAACTCGCGAATAATCCTTCAAGTGCAGGCCATCCGCTTCTGCATGACGGATTCCGTCAAGCAATTCCTGAACCTTTTGCAGGGTATGTCCATCCTTGATCCAAATCGGCTTGAAAAACCGACTTGCATAGAATTGGCGAATGGCAACCAGGTCAGTCCTGATTCCTGTACCGCGGATTATCATAGGGAATCCGTCTGTTGCAGCAAATCGCAGGGAGCACTCATATGCCACTGAATCATCGCTTTCACCGGCTATTGCATCACAAAAAGGGATGATTGAGAACAGCAGGATGGCGAAAAGAATTTTGAAAAGAAAACTTGTCATAACTTCCCACCAACCATTTGAAAACCCATTTCCACCAGCCTGGTTGTCTCAACTTGTCTTATACGAGGTGTTCTAGCTCCGAGCAGCACCGCAATCAGCCTGGTATCACCGCGTTTTGCCGTCACGATGATGTTGTATCCGGCTTCAAATATATGGCCTGTTTTTACGCCATCGACGCCGGGGCATGTCCCCAAGAGGCGATTCCTGTTCCTCTGGGTGATGCCATAGTATGTGTAATGCGCCTGCGAATGAATCCCCAGAGCTTCAGGGTAGTGTTGAATATAAGCCCGGGATAGCTTCATAAGATCCCTTGCCGTAGTGATTTGACCTTTCGCCGGGAGACCATTGGGATTCATAAAATGACTATCCGCCATACCAAGTTCTCTTGCCTTGGCATTCATCATTTCCACAAAATGCTCAACGGACCCGCCGATGTGCTCGGCAAGCGCTATGGAGGCATCATTAGCGGATACAATCGACATCCCCTTGATGATCTCATCAAGCGGCACTTCCGTACCCTTGTTAAGAAACATTCGTGTACCACCGGTGAGCCATGCCCGGTTACTTATTTTCACCATGTCCGATTTGTGAATCCTGCCTTCACGGAGAGCTTCATAAGCCATGTAAAGAGAGAGTATCTTCGTAAGCGATGCCGGCGGTATGGGTCGCTCAATATCCTGGTAAAACAGAACCCTACCCCTGGTTGCGTCGACCATCATGGCAGAGGCTGTATTTAGCCGGAGCAGTTCAGCAGTATAACCTGGCAATGCAGGAAGAGCAACCAGCAGTGGGATCCATAATAAGATGCAAAATGTTATGGATCGATGAATAAGCAGATTTCTATTTTCTAGCATTTTATTTTTTTGGATCATCCCTCTGCACGGGATGCTTCAATTTTTTATATCCGAGTGCATACAGGAAAAAAATGGAAATAACAATACCTGCGATGCGATGGAATACCAAACCCAAAATTAAATCCCGGCTTGACAAGCAATGGCAATTCATTAATATATGAGTGAATAACTTTATGAAAGGAGGAAAAGAAAAATATCATGCCCACTTATGAATACGCTTGCAAAACCTGCAATAAAAAATTTTCCGTCGTTCAGAGCATAGCCGAGCGTGACAAGATGAAAGTGAGCTGCCCGAAGTGCAAAAGCCGCAAGGTGGATCAGCTGGTCTCCTCTTTAACAACGAAAACCAGTAGGAAAAGCTAAGGTGCGATGAGTGCGC
>JBEKJA010000209.1:0-5603 GCA_050011475.1 Syntrophales bacterium | reverse complement strand
AAAGCAGGGGCAAATCCCTTCCCGTTTGGATGGTTAGACGGATTGGCGATTTCCTTATCATGGGTTCAATCAGTGACTGGGTATCGGTAAGAAGATCCCGAACATTGAAAAAATCAAAATGAGGTTCCGGCAAGCGAGTTACCCTGCGGACATTCTGAATGACTTCATGCAGTCTTTGTGTCTGTTGGACGATAAGTTCCAGCTTGCGTCTCACATCAGGCTGCCAATCCTGTCCCTCCAATAGAAGCCTTGCAAGTCCGGCTATGGAGTGCAAAGGAGTTCCAAGATCGTGAGAAAGAGTTGCCGTCAAATAGCCAAGGGCAGTGAGCTGCTGAAGTTGGGTCACCTGCTTCTGAAGTTGTACAACCCGATGGGTGGCTTCCTGAACCCGCCCTTCAAGCTGTTTAGTCAGTGCCTTATTGCTGGCTATAACTTGTTCAATTTCATATGCCATTGAATTGAAATGATGGGCAAGCTGTCCCCACTCATCTTGGCGATTTGTCGGGATCCGTTTTGTATATTTTCCAGTCTGGAATTCATCAATTGTGTCAATAATCACTCCCAGCGGCCGGCCTATCAGCCATCGGTATCCCAGGGCCAGGACCAGCAGAATGACCATAAGCAATCCCAAAGAACTGAATACCATGAGATATCTTGCACTGGCGAGAATCTCGGCATTCGTCCGTGAAAAGCCTATGACTCCAACGACGACCTTTGGGTATTTTTCAGACAGGATGGGAAGAAGGACACCAAGTGCCGGCCCACTTTCCGTCTTGAGAGGTAAGATGCGAAGCCTCATGGTATCGGCGGCTGACTCGACAACCGGATCCGGCCACTCATAATGGACACGAGCTGCTCCGGCGAGGGTATCAACATCGTTGCTGCTGATGGAGAAAATATCGATTCTCGCCAGGCGCTCATCGGTCTGGATTTGCTCCTTGAGAGCCATATCAAGTGCGGCGAGACCGCTTCGGGATGGAAAATGCTGATAATAAGTGCTGGTCGTTTCGGCCACACCGGATAGTCTTTTGCCTTGCAAGTCGATTAATATCGTCTCCAGGGCCTTGAGTTGGATCCAGCCCCAGGCGGCCATTGTGATGGCTAATCCGACAATGGTAAGAATACTCAGGCGTGTTCGGATGGTCATAGTGTGTACCAAAGATTCAGTATCTGACGCGTTTTATAGTTGACTCTATTGGTTAAAGCATATGGGATTTTTGTAATGCCATCAAGTCAAATAAAAAAACGGGGCACAGAGCATTTGTAATCAAATCCCTGTACCCCGTTTTTTGGGTAAAAATTTTGGTCGACCAATTACTTGGTTGCAGGAGCGGCTTCCGCCGGTGCAGACTCTTTCATCTCTTTCTTCTCGGCCTTCTTTGCTTTCTTGGCCTTCTTCACTGCCTTCTTGGCCTTCTTCACTTCCTTCTTCTCGGCCTTCTCAGGAGCTGCCTTTTCCGCCGGAGCGGCTGTTGCTGGTGCTACTGCCTGGTCCGCTGCAAATGCGGTCACGGAGAACGCGAATAACGCTGCTACTAAAAGAACGACTAAACGCTTCATCTTACTACCTCCTCTTTTGAATTTTTTTTATTACACTTCCCAGTCGAACAATTCGCCAGGAATCTATTTTCCTTTGGGGGCAACAACACTCTGTCCACCGGCAGTTTTATTTTCTTTATGGATTGCAGCTGTTTTCGGTTTAATAGTGACCTTAGTGAATTTTGTTACTTCATGCCGACCTACTTTTTCTATATAACTTACTCGGACCTTGTCCCCACTTTTGATATCCTTTACAGGTTTCTCAAGATCAAGGTCCATTATTTCCACATTACCTTTAACGGTCCGCTCAATTCGTATCGTTGTGTCTGTAATTTCAACCGCCTTACCCGTGGCGGCCATTTTGGTGATCTTCTGAGGATTCGTTTAGGCTGGAGTGCTGATCGGGTTATTCACTGGCGAGGTTACTTCACCCGCAACAATGAAAGGTGTTGATAATATGCAAACCGCGATGAGAGCCAGCCAAAACCTTTGCATCCAAACCTCCAATAGTCCAGCAAAGATCTCTCGAAGAGTAGCAAAAAGCGTGCCACGCATCTTAAAGCATACTTATAATTTATAACCTGTTAAAATAATAAGTTATAAATTTTGGCGTAAAGCAATGCATTGAGATAAATAAGCATAGACTTGAAGAAGTCTTACTCACGTGGTGGGGAATTTTTACCCAGTGAAGCCTGTTTCAGGGAAATAATATGCCCGGGTGTCACGGGACCACCCGGGCAGCTTAGGGATTCATACCCGGGAGAAGGAGGGTTTCTGTCCGGGTATGCCCGTTCCCTATTATTTTTAAACACCAGTAAATTTTGTCACTTCACTTTTTTAAATCAGGTCCTCCCCCGGGACAACCCTCCCAACCATGACGGGATCCCGGCCCAAAATCACGACCAAAATGGCGTCCCCCCCATTTTGAAGCGAGCTTAGTCTTCTGCTCGGGTGTAAGAAGCTTTAAAACCGCAAATCGATAAGTCGTCAGCTTATCCTGCAACTTATCCCTTAGTCCCTGAATCTCTTTCTGGAGAGCGATAATTTTCCCCTCATTTGGCTCCTTTTCCAACCACAGCTGTCTTAAATCTCCATGTTTAATGAACATCTGATCCACAAGCGGTTTAACGTCTTTCATATGAGCGATTCTGAGCTGATCGATTTTCGCATGCTGTTCAGAGGTTAGATTCAAACCCCGCTCATTGCCAAAACCACCTCCATAAATGCAGGGACCCCCACCCGACCCCATGCTGCGCTCTGGTCCATAGGCAAAAACCAAAGCAACCATTGCAAAGCCGAGCATAACAGCTAAAACAGTCATTGAAATTTTTTTCATATCTATTTTCTCCTTTGTTAAAATATATATGACTACATTTAAAAGCAAGAGTCATACCAGCTTGGACTTTAATTTGTAAGAGGTTTAAATCGCTGAAGAATTTCGAATATGGCTATTAGGACCTACGGATGGAATCTGATATTTTAAAAAAATTGGTGAATAATTATCCACTTATGATATCCTATCGTATACTAAGTATCCAATTCATATGATGAAGAGCAATAAATATCGCTGGCGGAAAATGGGGCTTTTCCTTTCCCCCTGGTTCATTATCGGGGCGGTGGCTGTTATTTTGCCTTTATTTCTCTTTATGACAATAGTCAATCTCAACAATCAGAGAGCTCAAACGACGCGATTGCTCATTGAAAAGGGTGCAGCTCTGATAAGGTCCTTTGAGGCTGGCGCAAGGACAGGCTTTGGAATGCAGCAATGGGGGATGTTCCAGCTTGAAAAACTCCTCGTTGAAACCGCCCAGCAGCCCGATATTGACCATATCATCGTCACGGATAGCCGTGGGGTAATCATTGCTGACAGCGATCCTTCCATGATCGGCGAAACATATGGCAAGGACCTCGATCTGGCAATAATATCAAGAAGCGCCTCACTGAATTGGCGTCAAGTTCAAAATCTTACAGGTTCGGATACCTTTGAGGTTTATCGAAAATTTGCACTTATGCGCGTACCTCTCCCGCGTGCGGATGATCGCTTTCTCCACGGTATGGGCATTGGTCCGGGTGCCGCATCCCCGGGGGGCAAACCTGATGAGAGAAATCTTGTGATTTTTATCGGCATGAATATGGGGCCGATTGAAGCTGCCCAGCGGGGAGACAGGGAACATACCATTTGGATGGCCGTAATGATGCTCCTCATAGGATCAGCCGGAGTGATTGCACTTCTTGTAGTCCAGGCTTATCGCAATACCCGGGCTTCTCTTGTCCGGACGCGTGTCCTGTCTGACACCCTCCTGGCAAATATGTCCATAGGTCTGGTAGCTATTGACCCTGAAGAGAGGATCACCACAATAAATCAGGCCGCACAGGAACTGCTCCATGTCAATGTTCCCGGAACTGAAGGTCTGTCGGTTGGAAGTGTTCTCCCACAACCCTGTACGGAAATGATCGGCAGACTGAAAGGAGATATAAGTCTCATCAGTGAGGAAGTTGCCTGCCCTGTAAACGGGAAGCTCACTCCCATGGAAATTATTGCTGCTGTCTTGAAGAGTCAGGAGGGCGAAAATCTTGGGCACGTCCTATTGCTTCGAGACTTGACTGAAATAAAGCGTCTTAGGGTAGAAATGGCCCGAAGCCAGCGTCTGGCAGCTATTGGAAGCTTGGCGGCGGGCATGGCGCATGAAATACGAAATCCACTGAGTTCAATCAAAGGGTTTGCAACCTATTTTCGCGAAAGATATGGGGACCATCCTGAAGATGTGAAAACAGCGGATATCATGATTGGCGAAGTGGATCGTCTAAATAGGGTGGTCAGCCAACTTCTCGAATTTGCCCGTCCGGTAGAAATTCATCGTAAACCGGTTTCTCTGATGCGAATCCTCCAGAGCGCCCTGTGCGTGATTGAAGCCCAGACTTCCGGAAGGATAGAAATCCATATCGATATACCCCGCAATTTGCCTGAGGTCCGGATTGACCCTGATCGGTTTCATCAGGTCTTTCTGAATCTTTTTTTGAATGCTTTGGCTGCCATGCCTGATAAAGGAGTATTGGCAGTTACGGGAGCCCTGAGTGATGATGGAATATTGAGTATCGAGGTTTCAGACACAGGGACAGGCATTCCCGGGCAGGATATCGAAAGAATTTTTGATCCTTATTTTACCAGCAAATCCTCGGGGACCGGCCTCGGGCTCACGATTGTACAGAAGATTATCGAGGCACACGGAGGGACCATACGTGTAACCAGTCACCCCGGCCGGGGGACAACGATGACTATTCTTCTGCCTTCTGATAATCAAATAACGGAAGAAGCATCGGTAATGACTGCAGGGAAGGTAGAAGAAATATGAGTGAGCGACGCATGATTCTGATAGTGGACGATGATGGGGCGCATCGGACCATGCTCCGGGCATTAATGACAGGATGGGGGTATGCTATTCAGGAGGCGACCGACGGTATGGAAGCGGTCAATGCTGTCCGCGGAGGACCATTTGACCTGATTCTGATGGATGTCAGGATGGTACATATGAGCGGTTTGGAAGCCCTGAGTGAGATTAAGGCCATCAATCCGGCCATTCCTGTATTGATCATGACAGCCTATGCCTCCATAGAGTCGGCCGTTGAGGCACTAAAAAAGGGCGCTTATGACTATATGACGAAGCCTCTTGATTTCGATGTGCTCCGCCTGAGCGTCGAACGGGCCATGGAACACAGCCATCTGAAAGAGGAAAACCGATTGCTTCGTGAAACGCTCGGGTATCAGTTCAACCGTCAGCAGATTATAGGCCGTTCAGCGGTTATGAAAAATCTGCTTGAAACAGTATCCATGGTTGCTGCGACCGAAGCCACGATTTTGATCACCGGAGAATCGGGGACCGGCAAAGAAATGATTGCAGGTGCGCTTCATTATAACAGCCTCAGGAAAGACGGCCCTTTTGTGAAGATCAACTGTGGAGCCATCACGGAAACGCTCCTTGAATCAGAGTTGTTCGGGCATGAAAAGGGTGCGTTTACCGGAGCCGACAGGCGCAGAGAAGGAAAATTCCGCCAGGCCGATGGCG
>JBEKJA010000208.1:0-5608 GCA_050011475.1 Syntrophales bacterium | reverse complement strand
CTATCGGAGATAAAGCATATGACTGAAGAGATAAAGCGGGAACGGCCGGCAACCGAGAATAAAGAAAAACAGGAACCGCCCATAACCCTGACGCAGAAAATAGTCGTGGCAGTCCTGATAGGTTATCTGATTTCGTTGATCTGGCTGGTGGGGAGTAAATACTGGCTCGGAATATGGTAAATCTTCTTTAAAAGCCATTAATTCGACAGTTAATAGCAATGATTAAGATATTCTAAACAGAGCTTGATATGACGGTGCCTGTCAAGTCAAGTGTGGTTCAAGACAAATCTGGATTATGATAATTCTTTCCGATATCCCTTACCTAACAAACGTTCAATCTTCTTCATAAATCCCACATAATCAGATTCTGTTTCTACACCTTCACTACGTAAAGTTTCTTTAATGTTATTTCTTGATCTTACTAATGTCATAATTTTTTTCTTAACAATGGATTTTTTCCTATCGTCGGCATATTCAAATATATCCTTCAATGTCACCTTTGATACATCTGTCACCTGCTCATCTGTTTCATTTAATCTATTCTCACGGACTTTTTCAGGTAAATCCTCTATTAAGATCTCCTTTCTATTTGCTATCTTTGCATTAATTAATGCATCTTCCAAAATACTCTCTAATTCCCTTACATTTTTATCATCATAACCTTTATAATTCACTAATATGGTATAAACTTCCATGGAAGGCCGAAAAGGCTCTTCTAGTTTAGCCAATTCTGCCGAAGTATTTTGATAATCAACATAAAATTTTTTACTTATTTTAGTTGGTATCTGGCCATCTATGTCAACTTTGATAGTATGTCCCTCGTCATCTTGCTTGATATAATATCCCTCCGTTCGTTTGCATGAGTTAACATAGTTGTTCCATATTTTTTCTCTTTGAACTTTTAGGTTTTCTATTTTTCTTTTATCTTCTTCGCTTGTCAGATTCAATTCCCGCTGGATTTTATTAAATATTTCATAGACAAAATCTGGATCAATCCATAATCTTTCTCTCAACGTGGGTAATTTTATGGCTGTATAGGGATTAAGTCTGTTGAGTAAATCCGGTACAATATTTACTGAAGGATATTCGTTCTGCTGCACTGCTAAAATAAACAGAGTATCTGAAATATCCACTACCTCATTACCACCCACCCTACTTATCGTTTTATCTTCTATCGCTCTAAGAAGTTTATACTGTGAGCCTTTATCCATCTTGGCCCGGTATTTCAAACCGGCCTTGAAGGCGGCACAACTGCCCGACATTCGTTTCCACGATCTACGCCACTGTCACGCTAGTATGTTATTTGAACAAGGGGAAAGTATAACCTATGTCCAAAATCGTTTAGGTCATGCGAATCCGTCCATTACTTTGTCCGTTTATGCTCACTTCATCAAGACGGATAATCAGGATGCAATTTGCAAGTTGGAAAACACCATTTTTGAGGGAACCGGTCACAATATGGTCACAAACGGCGGAGAAGCAAAAGTTTCTAAAATGTAAGTGGATGATTTATTATGTGCTTTCTGCAAAATTATAGTGTATGGCATACACATCTCAAATATGTCCTCAATATATCACGCTATGACGAAATCTACAGTTTACTGAAGACATTGTGACCGGTCATTCCGGTCCTGACTCCAAGTACGGCTGCTGCCTGGTTCACTTCATGGACTTGACCGTTGAGAAGGTCATTGATGTCTGAAATGGGACGTTTCGTTGAGGATTTCATCTTTACAGCCGGATATTTGAAGCGGTCAAGCATGGATACGTCAATGAGGCCGCAAGCGATGACGCCCTTTGCTGTAACCAGTGCAACGAGATTCAGCGGACCGAAAGGAATAATATACGTATCCGCCTCTTTTCCCATTAGTGAAATCTTCTCGTGTGTCATCTTCCCTCCTTTTGTTTCTCTTGCAGAAAGTGTTTCCTTCCAACTATTACATGAATATCATGATCCCGTTCGGGGAGCAACATTTTTGGTATAAATGCAGGAAGAAAATGGGCTTGTCAAATCAAGCCGTTACTGCTAATTAGTCTCCATTCTAATATTGAAGAGAAGAAGAGAAAGGACGTCACATGGGAGAGGGGATATCTGATTATACAAAGTACATGGTGGACCTGCGGCGCCAGATGTGGATGGATGGCGTAGAGACGGAACTGAGACGCCTCATCTGGCAGATCGCCATAACCGGTAAGTATATATCTGCAAAAATCCATGAATCAAACCGTAAGCTCGCGGGTTTTCATAATATTTTCGGGGAAGAGCAGCTGGCCTTGGACCGCAGTGCAGACGAAATTCTTAAAAACCAGCTTCAATTTTCAGGCTTTGTCCGGGAATATGCTTCAGAGGAGCAGAACGGCGTAATTCATATCGGCCAGGGGGATGAGAAATATTTCGTTACGGCCGATCCATTGGACGGATCATCACTCGTGGATACAAACCTGTCCATAGGAACGATTATCGGCATTCATAAGGAATCGATTTTCACAAAGGGCCGCCAAAGTATTGTGGCTGCCATGTACATCACATACGGGCCATTGATTACCATGGTTTATTCAGCAGGAAAGGGTGCCCACGAATTCGTCCTCAATCGTGAAGGGGAGTATGTCTTGTCGCAGGAGGAAATTCGATTGAAGAATCAAGGTGATATTTATAGTCTCGGGGGTCTCCGTAAAGAGTGGAATCCAGGGCATCTTCGATATGTCGAGTTCCTGGAGAAAGAAGGATACAAGCTCAGATACAGTGGTGGTTTTGTGCCTGATATCAACCAGATTATAATAAAAAAAGGAGGGGTCTTCACCTATCCTGCCCTTCAGTCAAATCCAAAAGGGAAGCTCCGCCTTCTGTTTGAGCTTCAGCCCATGGCTTTCATTGTCGAACAGGCCGGAGGGATGGCCACCGACGGTTTGAACGACATTCTTTCCTTGAAAGTGGAGGAGCTTGACCAGCGTTGTCCCATTTATATTGGAAGTCACTATGAGGTTGAAAAGGTAAAAGAATTTTTGTCGTAAGGATACTTGGAGGTATAAATGGTATTTGAAAATATCGGAAAGCTCAAAGAGGGAATTGAGGGAGTTCTTTTTATGGCGGGCGATGGCTTGACCGTTGAAGAGCCGGTCAAATTACAGGAAACCCTTATCGATGATCTGATTCATACAGCCGTCTTCAGTCCAGATGACGAAACCAAAAAAGCAGCCCGGTGGCTGATTCGCAGAGCGGCTGCGGCCATGGGAATTTTTTCCTCCTCCATCCAAACCCTTTACGAAGCCATGGGACGCAGGGAAGCAGGCGGCTTCACCGTACCTGCAATCAATATCCGGGCCCTGACCTACGAGGTATCTCAAGCGATTCTTCGTACCGCAATGAAAAACCATGTCGGGCCGGTTATCTTCGAGATTGCCCGCTCGGAAATCGACTATACCCGCCAACGGCCCGAAGAATACACATGTGCAGTCATGGCAGCGGCTTTGAAGTGCGGCTACAGTGGCCCCATATTTCTTCAAGGTGACCATTTCCAGGTAAACGCCGGCCGGTATGAGAAGGATCCTGCAAAAGAAATCCAGGAAGTGAAAGATCTGATATGGGAGGCCATAGAAGGGGGCTTTTACAATATAGATATCGATTCTTCGACGGTAGTGGATTTGAGCAAGGCCGACGTTCATGAACAGCAGCGCCTGAACTTCACGATAGCCGCTGAACTTACCACCATGATCCGCGATCTTGAGCCGCCGGGAATTACCATCTCTGTCGGCGGCGAAATCGGCGAGGTCGGAGGGAAGAATAGTACGGTGGAGGAATTCAGGGCATACATGGGGGGGTACCTGGAAGAGCTTACAAAAAATGGCCTTGAATTAAAAGGGATCAGCAAGATCAGCATACAAACGGGGACAACACACGGAGGCGTTCCCCTTCCCGATGGAACGATAGCAAAGGTGAAGATTGATTTCGATACCCTTGAGCGGATTTCCGAAGCAGCTCGAACTGGATATGGTTTGGCTGGCGCCGTTCAGCATGGCGCATCCACTTTGCCCGACGAAGCCTTCGACCGTTTCCCTGCTGTCGGCACGGCTGAAGTACACCTGGCTACAGGTTTCCAGAATATGATCTATGAAAGCTCAAGCTTTCCAAAAGACATCCGGGATAAAATCTACGACTACCTCAGGAAGGAGCTCCAGGGTGAGCGAAAAGCGGCAGATACGGATGATCAGTTCATCTACAAGACGCGGAAGAAAGGCTTCGGCCCCTTTAAAAGAGAGCTGTGGAACATGCCCTCGACGGCCCGTCAGGCGATTGGTGAAGAATTGGAGCGCCAGTTTGCTTTCCTTTTTGGGAAGCTTAACATGATCAACACGGAGAATATACTTCATCGCTGGATTAAGCTGGTGGATGTTCCTTTAGAGGCACCAAAGAGTCTTCTGCCTTAAGACTTTTAAAATAATGGATACAAAAATCATGTCTGATGAAATTTACTACAAATTAGCCAAAGTTCTCGATACCCTGCCGAGTGGGTTTCCCCCAACGGAAAGCAGTGTGGAAATAAGACTCCTGAAGAAAATTTTTACACCCGAACAGGCCGAACTTTTCTGTGAAATGAGGCTTGCATTCGAGACGGCGGAACAGGTAGCTGAGCGAACGGGGCGCCCTCTGGAAGGTCTCGAAAAAATGCTCAAATCGATGGCGGAAGCGGGACAACTCTTTTCAATCCCATTGGGTGATAAGCAATACTTCAAGATGCTACCATGGATCTTCGGAATCTTCGAGTTTCAGATTGGCCGTATTGATAAAGAACTTGCAGAGCTGGCTGAGGAATTTGGTCCTGCCTTTTTCAAACAGTTCTATGATATCACCCCGCAACTCATGCAGGTTCTTCCCGTCGAGGAAGAGATTTTGATACAGCAGCGGGCGCTGCCATATGAGAGAGTATCCACGCTGATTGAGCATGGCCAATCCTTTCTGGCAAATGATTGCATCTGTAAAATAGAGCGGGGTCTTGTAGGAAAGCCATGTGACAGGTCCGTGCAGGTTTGCTTGGCTATTGCCCCGATCCCCGGCATTTTCGACAACTCCCCGAGGGGCCGCATCCTTACACGGGAAGAGGCGTATGAACTGCTGAGGAGGTCTGAAGAGGAGGGGTTTGTCCACCTGACGAGCAATCTGCAGCACGGGCATATATACATCTGCAATTGCTGTAAATGCTGCTGCGGAGTCCTGAGGTCCATCAATGAATTGCATATTCCGGCTTCGAAGGTGATCAATTCCCATTATTATGCCGAGATCGATCCTGATGAATGTATCGGGTGCGGGACTTGTTCGGATGATCGCTGCCAAGTCAATGCAATCGAAGAAGGGGAAGACGTCTATCGGATTGTAAAAGAAAAGTGTATCGGATGCGGCCTGTGTATCAATACCTGTCCCTCGAGGGCCATCAGGCTCGTTCATAAAAGCGAGGAGCAGATAATCACACCGCCCATTACCGAAGATACATGGCTTGATGAACGAGGCCGTAATCGCGGGGTGGATTTTTCCCGTTTCAAATAGTCACTTTTAAGAAATGCCGCGGTGCTAACAAAAGGGGGGGGGGGCGCAATGAAAAAAGCCATAGCTGTT
>JBEKJA010000207.1:0-5612 GCA_050011475.1 Syntrophales bacterium | reverse complement strand
CCCTCTGGTTAACAGCCCTGTAATATTCTGCCAGGATCTTGTTTGGCTTTAGGTCCCATCGCTCCTCTCATTTCCTTTATACCTCTCAGAATGTTTCTTATGCTTCACCCAATTATCAATATAGACTGCTGCTAAACCCTTGTCTTTCAATATCAACAGATTCTCAGCGTTATTCTCCTCAGCTGCTTTTGTGAAATTGAAACTACCCGTAATGACTGTTTCCTTATCAAGGATCATGATCTTATTATGAGCGATCGTATGCATGAAATCAATATAAGTCGGTATTCACATGTGAGCAGTAAAATCCCCAGCACTATATTTTGCTGATTGATTAGATCTGTCCAGAATGATTTCTACATGAACTCCACACTTATGTGCATTGACGATAGCTACAACGATATCTCTAGATGTGAAACTGTATGCTTGAATGAGGATCTCAGATTTAGCATTATTGATTTGGTTGATGATAGCTTCTGTGCAACCGCCCCTGGGAGAGAAGTAGACGTGTGCTGGCGTATTTTGAAGAGTGAGGTCGACAGCGTTGCTGTGAGATGAAATACTGATGATCGTTAGTAAAATAAGAATTGATAGAAGTGGTTTCTTCATAGATTAAATCCTATATAGTGGTGATATTTCACTGAAATCTTTAAGATAATTGACGATATCTTAAAAATATTGTCATAAATTACTACTGAACAATAGAAATTCAATAAAATGGCCGCTTTCATTATAAGCTAAAGAATTGTGCTCTAATCCTTCGTAGCAAACCTGTCCCACGCACCCTCGGTGAGGTCCTTCTTGGCCTGGATAAGCAAGACCTTCTTCACTTTTTGGGTGGGTGTTTTTGGAAGACTGTCGATGTATTCAACGTATCGGGGAACCTTAAACTTGGCGAGGCGCTCCAGACACCAGGCTACAATAACCGCTGGTGGTACCGTCTCGGGTGTCTCCCCCCCCTTCAGGACAATGTAAACTTTCACCTCCTCGTCGCGGATTGGATCGGGTACGGGAATCGCCGCTGCTTCGGCAATCCCGGGGTGGCCCATGAGGCAATTCTCCACTTCGGCGGCGGCGATGTTTTCACCACTCCGACGGATGATATCCTTCTTACGGCCAGCGAAGAAGAGGAACCCATCGCCGTCAAGATAGCCCATATCTCCAGTAAAAACCCAGCCGTTCTTGTAGGTCTTGGCTGTTTCCTCCGGATTGTTCCAGTAACCCAGGGTCATGCTCGGCCCCTTGGCAACGATCTCACCAATCTGTCCCAAGGGCAGGTCCATGCCCCTATCATCAACAATCCGGATCTCGTGCCCCGGTAGTGGTACGCCACAAGAGCCAATCCGCTTACCCGTAACAGGAT
The DNA here is from genome assembly GCA_050011475.1 of Syntrophales bacterium. GTDB lineage: Bacteria > Desulfobacterota > Syntrophia > Syntrophales > JBEKJA01 > JBEKJA01. The sequence continues at coordinate 4,252 of JBEKJA010000207.1, read as the reverse complement.
TGCAGGTGCCGCCAACTTCTGTCATGCCATACAGCTCGATCATACTGAGCTTCCAGCGTTTTTCTAACTCCTCGATCATGTTGGGGTCGGCTTGGGCACCGCAGGCATAGTTAACGGGATTATTCTCCTCTTCCGGGGTAACTGGCATCTTGGCCAAAAAGGGGAGCATCAGGCCAAGGTAATTGAAGATTGTCGCCCCGTAGCGCTTGATCATTGGCCAGAAGGTAACAGGGTTGAAGCCATTGACCAGCACGAGGCTCGCCCCAGCACTCAGGGAATCCATGGTAGAAATGGTCTGAGCGTTCATGTGAAACAATGGCAGGATTGTCAGGAGACGGTCGTCCTGCGTCAAGCTCAGCCATTGTTCTGCAGCATAACCAATCGTAGCATAGTAACGGTGGGGGCACATGACCCCCTTGGGGAGCCCTGTGGTACCAGAGGTGTAAAGAATGGCCGCCAATTCTTCCTCGGGCCAGTGGATCGTTTCCACATGGGCCTCATGAGTCAGGAATTCATCGAAGGACAGAATCTTTGGATCGTTGCTTTTACCGCGTACGGCAATCCATTCCACTGTTGGGGATTCGTCGGCGGCTGGCTTGACGATGTTCTCAAGAAAGAAGCCATCAACAATGATCCCGCGACAGCCTGCATTCTGAAGAATGAAGGCTGTTTCATTACTTCGGAAGCCCGTGTTGATTGGTACCATGATCGCGCCGATCTTATTCAAGGCGAACCATGCATAGAGAAATTCCGGGCAGTTCAGGAGGTACAAAGCCACCCGGTCCCCCTTGCCGATCCACAAGGTTCGAAAATGTTCAGCGACGCTATTGACCCGTTCATGAAACCGCCGGTAGGTCACTTCTTCCTCTTCGAAGTATACGTAAGTCTTATCCGGCTGCACGGCGACCCATTTCTCCAGGAGCTCATTTGCCTGCCTGGCTTTGCTGAAATCCACCTCCATCACTTTCCCTCCTTATGATTACTTAATTTCCTGGTAATCCTTGCACCAGAGCGAATACCTCCTTCAGAAACTGCTGCATATCCGCCCAAGACTCTTTGTCCGCTTTGGCGTTATAGGCAACGGGCATCTTGAACTTCCTGCCGATCTCCGTGGCCTCGGGATTCGTAAAGCTGTGTACCGCGCCGGGGTAATTCACAAACTTGAAGTTCACCTTCTGGTCGGCCATCTCTTTCTTGAGCGCTTCGATCTGTTCGGGGGTGGAGAACTTGTCGTCCGCTCCATTGTAGACTCGCACCGCAGCCTTGATCGGTGTTGGCTGGTCGGGCTTTACCACCGCCAGGCTGCCGTGGAAGCTTGCAACACCCTTCAGGTCAATGCCCTGGCGTGCCATGTTCAGGACCACGCCTCCGCCGAAGCAATAGCCAATGGCTGCGATTCGGTCAGGGTCCACGGTCGGCTGCTTCTTCAGGAACTCCAGGGCTGCCAGGAACCGCTCCCTAGCAACGGGAAAGTTCTTCGTCACCTCGGAAGCGAACTTGCCGGCATCATCGGGATGCTGTGCGGTCCGGCCTTCGCCGTACATATCCAGCGCCAGGGCCGTATACCCCAACTCCGCCAGCATGCGGGCTCGTTTGCGAACGTAAGCGTTCTGTCCCCACCACTCATGGACGACAAGCACGCCCGGCCGTTTTCCCTGGACCTTCTCGTCATATACCAGGTACCCTTTCATCGTCATGCCGCCCGCCGTGTACTCAACGCTCCGGCCCTCGATCTTCTGCGCAGCGACAGCAGCGCCGGCGATCATAAGCATCCCTGCGATTACAATACCTGTCACCGTGATGTGCTTCATGGCATATCCCTCCGTCGAGATTTCTTTTGATGCGTCTCCCTGCTTCAAGTTTTACACCTTTTTGAAGGTGTGCCGGCTGTTACTGGAGAATGTCTGACAATTTTGTGGCGACACGCCGTTTCGGTTCCAGTGAAGCATATTCCTTCTTGAGGCGGGTTCCCGGACAACCCCTCGTACATTCGATACAGCTATAATACATATACCCCATGCTAGCCATGAACAGATTAAACCAGTGGGGTGTCAGCAGCATTTCGATTTTTTTCTTCTCTTCGACTCCAATCTGCTTGATTAAAAAACGCGTGTAGTTCCCAACGTCATACGGTTGACTGTATTTTGTGCACTTGCCCTGATCGACAATGGTTTGCCCTCCTTCAATCCGTATCGCACCGGATGGACACATCTCATTGCATGGATAGTTGCATGACTCACACGGCTTGTAGTCCATGGGTTTATCAGAGTCCAACTCCAGGCTGGTGAGAATCGCTCCTATCCGTATCATGGAACCCCACGTCGGATTTACGACCACACCGTTTTTCCCCAGGATGCCGAGCCCGCAGTGGGCTGCTGCGTGCCTCAGCGAAATCGGACCGATGATGGATCTCCATGAATCTTCATTGATCTCGAAGGGTCTGTGGCCCGGTATGGTGATGGTCTCTTCATCATATTGATCCTCGATGAAACGGGCGAGGTTATATCCGATAAAATAGTCTGTACAGTCAGTCCCGCCGAGCGAATGCATCCGGATGATCGACTGATTCATATATCCACCGGGCAGTTCCCTCAGGAGATATACAATAAGGCTCCTGGCACTGTTTAAATAGTTTCTCGGATCTGGAGAACGCGGGCTGGAATAATCCCTCAGATTCAGAAATGCAACACCATCCACTCCCAAGTCCCGTGCCTTTTGCTTGACAGGATGCATGATAGACCTCTCTTTGAATTTTTTTTAAATCCCAATGATTTCCACACCGGGATTAACGGCCTTCAGGATTGTACAAGAAGCAACCACTAAAATCTTAGACGATATTTGTTGCACTTTTTGCTTTGAACACTAGGTCAGATGGAACAGGGTGACTTCCGGTGGAGCGTTCAGTCGTACCGGAGTGAACGTTGTACCGATACCACGACTTACATACAGGTGGGAAGTATTAATCCGGTAAAGCCCTTCAGGATAGCGGGTCCAGAGATGGGCCAAACTAATATTTCCCCCTGGCAGACTCAGCTTGATTTGCCCCCCATGATAATGACCCGCCAGGGTCAGTGGGATTCCATAGGCAACGGTCTGAGGAAAGATCTCCGGGCGATGAGACAGGAGAAGCGTGGGAATAACGGAATCAAGTCCACGTAATGCAGCAGAAAGATTGGGATGCCCGGTACGGAGGTCGTCGATCCCGGCGACTGCGAAAGTGCCTCGTTCAGTTTGGATCAATTGATGTGAGTTTTGCAGGAGCTGGATCCTGTATTGTCTGAAGATCATTCGGAACTTGCTCAGACCTCCAAACCAGTGTTCATGATTCCCCAATGTTGCGAACGTACCATACCTTGCATGAACCAGAGCCATCTCTTCCAAACAGCCTGGGAGAAACGATATCGAGTTCGAAATGAAGTCTCCGGTGAGGACGAACAAATCAGGCTGGAGTGCGATGACCTGTTCAGCATAGCGCCGTATTTCTTTGGGGGTCATGTAAATACCGGCGTGGATATCGGTGAGATGAACAACTCTCAGCGGGTGTCCAAAGGGTAAGGTGAACTCCTCGACATTATAAGCCTTGCTAGCATAGGCTGTACCATATCCGGAAAGTATCAAGGGTGCCGTGGCAATTCCTCCCACCCCGGCATGGATAAAGCGGCGGCGGCTGAGATTAACAGGCATTGACACTGTCTGATAGTTCAGGCCGTCACGATAAAGTCGAATCATCATCTGTCTAAGTTTGCTACCTGCCTGCGCGAGGAAAAGGAACAGAGCGGAGAAAATAGACCCAAAAGCCCAGATGGCCGGTGGGTCGAAAAGGAAGAGCTGTACAGCCATCGGCGGGTCTAACCAGGGGATGGGCCTGACCAGGATATATATGTTCAAAATAAAGAGCAAGCCAATGGCGGACCCAACCAGGCAGATTGCCCGGGACTTGAAGCGGTTGGATCGGAGTGATGATTTGATAGCTTGCCGGATACGGACAAAAAGGTATATCTGAGCGAGCACCGTCAGGGTGATTATAACCAGGCGAACAATGGCAAACTTTATTCCAAGTATCATAAAATCCAACCGCCTTATTTCTTACTTATTTTGTTTCCTATGGAATGCGCTTTCCCGAGTTCACGGCCGACACCGAAATAATAACCATATCCAGGAGTATACAGAATCGGCTTCACTTTTTGTACAGATAACGATTCATCCACATTTAACACTTCTTCTTCTGCCTTGAGGTCTACTATCTTCCCGA
>JBEKJA010000206.1:0-5618 GCA_050011475.1 Syntrophales bacterium | reverse complement strand
TAAAAATTATCCAGAACGTGTTACAAATATTAATGATTGTGACAATCTATCTTATGTGAAAGATTTATACGAAATAAATTGTAAGAAAGATAGACAACGTAGACTTTCAAGTATTATCTATGATGACTATGGGAAAGTTTTATTTTCAAACTTGACTCCTACAGAATGGATAGATATTTTTCCTAATTTAGTTTTTGAAAAACTAAAAAATCAAGTCTGTAAGTGATCTAACACTAGGCCTCTTTCCCGAATGAAAGGAAGTTCTGACATGTTATCAAGAAAAAGTTTCTTCCTATTGATGACGATTTGATTCATTTTGTCAGTATTCGTGACTGATGTCATCGGGGAGAATTTAATAAAATATAATAAAACTCAAGATGGATCTATACAGTATTATGACAAGGATAGTATTAAACGAAAATCGGGAATCGCAAAAGTTTGGACTGAGATAAGATTAATAAAAAAAATGAAGTATGGAGTGGGTTTGTAAAAGACCGTAAAAATCTTGTAGAACTTGATTCAATTAATGATTGTCACAAACTATCTTACATGAAACTTTTATACGAAATAAATTGTAAAGAAGATACAGAACATCGTCTATTAAATATTAACTATGATGAAGATGGGAAAGTTTTGTTTTCAGTGAATACCCCATCAGAATGGAACTATATTCCTCGCAATTCAATTATTGAAGAACTTAAAAATCGTGTTTGTAAGTGATCAACCATGAATACTCGAATCTGTGTATATCTATCTTTCATCTTCCTTATCTTATCATTTCCATCTCTTTGTCTATCAGACCTTAAAACAGTCCAAGGGGAATATTGTGGAGTCTATTTAGGGGACATGAAAAACAAGAAAGAATTGGATACTTTTAGAAAAACTGTAAAAACCACATCAATAGAAAATAGTCTTCATCAACATACCGACCCCTTGAAATATGTATTCAGTGACGAATGTTTTAGTAATGTTATTAGTAGTTATCTTGATAAGATAGTTGTTATTAACTATACGGAAAAAGGTAGAAAAATATGTGATAAAGTAAAAATAACTTTCGATCCGGAAGTCGTCGATACATATCTTCGTCAAGAGATTTGTATCTCCCCATTGTTTGGGATCCGGATTGGGAATTTGATATTGGCAATGTCCTGACAAAGAAAAGTGATAAAATCAATATAGGTCTAATCATTGAAACCAAAATCCCAGACCTAGATGTATCTAAAAGAGAACAGTTGGAGAACGAAGAGGAACAACAGTTTTTTGATATGACAGGAAGGAATAATGAAAAATATAAAGTAGTTGACAGAAGACATTTGAGTAAGATTTTAGAAGAACAAAAACTTTCACCATCAGGAATTACAGATAGTGAAACGGTCAAGTCGGGTAAATTACTCAATCTGGATGTTATAGTTCTTAGAATGATTTTGAAAATAGTCGGATAACGAAAGTGTTGAAGGTTGATACCGGGGAAGTCTTGTTATTCAAGACATATGAGGAGAAGAAGGAATAAGGATTGATTCTTTAAAAATGAAGTGAAAATTGTCAATGTAGGAATATTGATAGAAGTATTAGATCAAATTTGTTCATTCGAAAACTGATTATATCTGATTCACTCGTCTCAATATCTATAACCAGTTTATCAATTTCAAGATATCTCATCATCACAGGTTGTGATGGTAGTGTGTGCCGCTATAACTGATTTACCTTCTTGTGATGTACGCATACCTTTTAAAGAAACGGTATAACCCACAACCGGACATAATTCTTCCTTAACGAAAGTTTGCCTTTTAGAGCTCACTATTTCCCTCCTGTTGATCACATTGATACCATCATAATTTTAGTCAATACATCTTTCGATGGATTATTGTTTATAGATTAATTATTGTTTAGGTTCTTCATGAAGAATTGCAATGAATACTTTTATCTATATTCTTGCTATGTTCTTGCCCGTCAGGAGAGTCCCCGTTCCGATGCGATGCGTTCCATGATATGTTCCACCGTGGGCAGGGGCGTCTCATCCTTTCCCGGGATATTTATAAGCGATATGGCTTCTGTCGGGCAATGATTGGCACATAGGCCGCAACCGATGCATCGTTTCTCCAGGACATGGAAGAATCCGTCTTCTTCACTGATGGCCGCCATGGGGCAGTGCTCGACGCAGGCACTGCAGCCGACGCATTCGTTCGGATCGATGGCGGCGCGGTAGTATGAAACCATAAATTTTGCAGGGCTTCTCAAGATCTTGATGTTTTTTAATGTCGGGCAGCAGCAGCAAAGGGTCTCTAGCTTCTGGGAATTACTGCAGGTAAGGACGAGTCCGTTTTCTTCGGCTATGTCGAGGACCTCTAATGCCTCCTGGACGCTTATGGATCGGCCGTAGCCGTTGTCGATATAAAACCGGGCCCAGTTGCCGAACATAAGGCAGACCTCTTGGGGTTTATCGCAGGCATGACCCAGCAGCTCCTGCTCTTTCTTGCAAATGCATCGGGTCAGCGCAATTAGTTCCTCATTCCGGACGATCTCCCGGATACGATTGTAGGGAGAGACGTGCGAGTTCGTTTTCAGTGCGGAATCAACTGGGATTACCCTGTATTGTCGCGTGACGCGGGTCGAGGCTAGTCCCACGTAAGGCATATATTCCTCGAACAGCTCGCAGAATTCTTTATTAAGGCGGTTGATTTGAAACTCATAGAGTCCGATCATAAATTGATAGGCCTGATACAGGCGCTCATTACCCCTGTACACTCTGAATATCAACCCCTTGACCGCCATGTTCTCCAGCATGGCCGACAGTTCGGACTCATCCATACCCGTGCGTCTTGCCATGTCAGCCAGGGATTCTGGCTCTGAGGACATGAGCATGACAAATTCCGCTTCCTCCGGGGTGAACATCTTCTTGAGCAGTTTTATCTTTACGCCAGTGGGCGTTTCAGGAAAACCGGCCGGCAGACGATCCATGAAAAGCCTTAAGCGTTTATAAACATCCTCATGCATACTGTCCTCCATGATGATCTTCGTAAAGGTTCTTTCACATACCGCAGAATATAAGATGCTTTGTGCCTAGGACGATTTTCGAACTTTTATGAATACGAACAGGAAAAACACGAACGCCAGGAAATCGTAAGGAAACCACGCACAATAGGCAAATCCGGCGATGATATCCCGTTGGAAAATCTCTCCCATTCTGTAGCCGTTCTGGAGCATCCATGGTATCGCGAGAGAAGAATAAAACAGCTTCTCCAAGGCCACAACGAGGACAACGTGAGGGGCTTTGTGGTATGCACTCGAAATTGCGATATACACGAGCCCCCACAGGCCTATAGCAATCAGGCCTGTCCTGGAAAATACTTCCGGATTCAAACTACTGAAGAATGTGCTGTCATAGAATGGACAAACCGCCAGCCCTGCCGTTGCAAGGTTCCCCAAACCGATCAGCCAGAAAATGTTGCGAATCCAAGTCTTCATAGTTTTCTCCCCTTATGGATTTTATGATGTCTGCATATTCTGATTTCTTCCAAGACTGGTAGAATATAACGTACCCCATCCAAGATTATCAAGAGGTATTATTCCGTTAATTCGGATTCAGTCTTATACATATGAAAAAAAACATCACGCATATCCCAAATCCATTAAAAACGAATTTTGATTGATTTTGCCACTGTCAATCTGTATCCGGCTTTATCTTGCATCTCCCCCCCCCATATAATGTTTCTATCGGAAATCCTCATTTTTAGCACAAGGACATAGCAAGGACTTGTAGGAGCAACTGTTTAGTTGACTCTGGTGAGGGCATGTTTTTGCACAGCCAAGTGTTACTTCCTGAAAGGTTGTTTATGAAATTTATCCCATCAATAAAACATTTCAATTGGAGTTCAAGAATTAGTTGAAATCGGCCTTAGAGGGCTCCCTCTAATGTGGTCCATTAATATTTTCTTATCTAAACGCCCCAAATCCAGCTAGTCTTGTTAACATATATTCTTGACAAACAAGACCGATGCTTTCATACTTTCTTCGTATTAAAGAATTTTTTATCTCCCCACATTTTAGATAAAGAAAGATATAATTATGAAATCAACAGTCATCATAGCCTGCCTTTCACTCATCATGTATGTCAGCCTGGCATCTGCAGAAGAAACGAAGGCAGGTTTTGTAAAGAGCGTCTCCGGACAGGCATTCATCGGCCGCAAACAAATATCGATTCCCGCTAAGGCTGGTGACAAGCTGTTTGAAAACGACATCATTATAACAGGCTCTGATGGGAAAATAGGGGTAATATTTCAAGACAATAGTGTTTTAGGAATCGGTCCTAATACACAGGTGAATATTAGCAAATTCGCCTTTGAACCCGCTAACAAGAAATTTGCCTTCTTTGCACATATTAAGAAGGGAACCTTAGTATACTTAGCGGGCTTAATTGCCAAGTTGGAAAACAAAAGCGTGCGATTTGAATCATCGACAGCTGTATGTGGTATACGTGGCACACACTTGGCCATAAAAGTGGAAGCCGGGGAAGTCAAAGAATAACTGAGACCTGATATTCTCTCTTCGGAAAGCAATAAAGAATGATGCTATGATAATTAAGAAAAATAGTTATATAGTGAGGGTATTGCAGATTGCAATGTTGTTTGTGCTCCTCCTGAATACGGGATGTGCTCCCGCAACAAAGGTTGTACTTCTGCCTGATCCAGATGATAAGGTAGGTGTTGTCGATGTCTCATCTGCCAAGGGTATTCAGACACTCAATAAGTCTTGGCAGACGACGGAGGTTTCGAGTCCTGATAAAGCCCCAAGTGTGCCATCGTTAATGGATGAAAAGGATGTCAGGGCAATGTTCAAGGAAGCCTTGGCTGCTGAACCAATTCCTCCGACAAGCTTCAATGTTTATTTTAAAACGGCCGCTTCTAATCTAACAACCGAATCCCTCAAAACATTATCTCTAGCTTTGGGAGAGATCAAGGTACGGAAATCAACAGATATTATTGTCAGCGGGCACACTGACGCCGTTGGCTCGGTTGAAAAAAACCGGGAGCTATCCCTCAAACGTGCCAAAGTTGTGACTGATTTTATTGTCAGCAAAGGTGTAAAGCCCGAAAACATTGAAGTCACTTACCATGGGAAGGGGAACCCTTTGATTCTAACGCCTGATGGTGTTGCTGAACCAAGGAACCGCCGGGTTGAAATTATAGTCCGATAAATTCCCAGGGTTCTTTTTATCTTCATAGTCTCGTTTCGGGACGTTCTGCAATATTTCTAATTGTAATCTTTGAGATAGCTTACTCGCTATCCCTGAGGCTTTGTAGGAGGAGTCAGCAAAATGCTTCCTTCCTGAAGTCTTGTTTTTCTGGAACAACACATTCATCCAACATTTCAAATAGAAACAAATAACAGCCTCATGGGGAAATATTAACTTCTCCATATAAGTAAGCTGATGAATTTCATCGTTTTTTTTAAATTCAAAGGAAGGTAATACAACGCACAGAAATATTGGATATTTGAGTTTGACATTTTCAAGATTTATGTATAACATTGTCATACAACAAGCTGGTTATGGCTGACAGGGAAATGAAATTAAGAGGGGGTGATGGTTAAAGTCAAGGAAAAGATAAAGTTTTAATAGA
>JBEKJA010000205.1:0-5618 GCA_050011475.1 Syntrophales bacterium | reverse complement strand
TTACATGAAGGAAAAAGTCTCCCCCTATAAAGTTCCCAAGATCATCGAGTTTATGGACCAGTTGCCCATGAGTGCTGTTGGCAAAGTCCTGAAGCGGGAACTCCGCACGATGATGCAAAGCAAATAAATTGACTTCCTCAGTTATACATTGCCTCGATCAGAGAGGAATATTTATTGGAGATTTCCCTTCGGCGGATTTTGAGCGTCGGGGTGATTTCACCCCCTTCTTCCGTGAAGTCTTCCAGCAATATGGTGAAACGCTGGATTCTTTCATAGGGTGCGAGCCGGGCGTTCACTGCCTGGACGTGCTCATCCAGAAACTCTCGTATGCGGGAATGCTGCTTCAATGCCTCGGGACTCTCGGCCATTATATTTTCGCGTGTCGCAAAATCCCGGCACTCTGTTTCATCAAGGGTAAAAAGAGCTGTAAGGTACTTGCGGCCCTCTCCACAGACCATTGCACGGCTCACAATCGGCAGGGCCTGGAGCAGTCCCTCGATATTCTGGGGAGCAATGTTTTTCCCTCCCGTTGAAACTATGATATCTTTTTTCCTGTCCGTGATCGTGATGAACCCTTCAGCATCGATCATGGCAATGTCGCCTGTATGGAACCATCCCCCGGCGTCAATGGCGGCAGCCGTAGCCTCGGGATCATTGAAATATCCCTGGAACAGCCCTTTTCCTTTTAATAGCAGTTCTCCGTCCGGTGCGAGTTTTGCTTCCATGCCCGGTATGAGCTGTCCTACTGTTCCGAATTTGAAATGATCCGCCCGGTTAATGGTGGCAGGAGCCACCGTTTCCGTCAGGCCATATCCTTCCAGGATCAGCAGCCCGGCCGCATAGAAAAACTCCAGCAGGTACATGGGAGTGGGCGCTCCTCCGCACAGAAGATATTTTACCCTCCCGCCGAAGACATCATGAACCTTGCGAAAGACAAGGCGCTGGGCCAGGCGCTGCTTGAATGCCAGCCACGCGGGAATTTTCCGTCCGGACATGTGATACGGGGCCGTCTGTTTGCCTACCGACAGAGCCCAATCGAAGATCTTTTTCCGGACGGGGGGGCCGGCAGCCAGCATCTGGTGAATTCGATTGTAAATTCGATCGAAGATCTGGGGGACACTGACCTGGACAGTGGGACGGAGTTCCCGAAAGTTGTCCACGAGCTTATCGATGCTTTCAGCATAGGCGCCCTGGATACCCAGGTGAATCGCTGCGTACGTGGAGAGTCTTTGAAGCATATGGGTCAATGGAAGAAACCCGATACCAAAATCGGTTTCTTCGTACCGATGGACAGAGGAAGCGTTAAGTGCCGTGAAGTATAGATTCGCATGGGTGATCATGGCACCCTTTGGCGGACCCGTTGTTCCGGACGTATATGCAATCGTGGCGAGATCCTCCGGCCGGACGGAACGCCAGGTTGAATCAAACCGGTGTGGTTCACGCGCATCGAGTTCACGCCCGCGAGCCTCAAGATCTTCCATGGTAAAAACAGCATTGGGCAGTACTTTTTGCCAGGTTTCAAAAACGATGACAACTTCGGGTATACCGAGGGAAGAGCGAATGGACAGGACTTTTTCCAGAACCTCGTCATTTTCAACGAAACAGAACCGCAGGCCGCTGTGGTGTATGATATGTGTCATTTCCCACATGCTGGCCGTGGGATAGATGCCAATAACCACTCCACCGGATGCAAGAATACTCATATCGGCATCGGTCCACTCGGCTCTCGTGCGGCTGATGATGCCTATGGCATCCCCTTTTTGCAAGCCCAGGGATAGAAGCCCGGCGACTCCTATTTTCAGGTTCCTGGCAGCCTCCCTCCACGAGGTTCCCTCCCAGCGGCCGTCTTTCTTGCCAAGCCTGAGAATCCGGTCTCCATATCTATCAGCCTGATGCATGAAGATGCCCGGAACCGTTGGGGGATCATAGATGAAATGAGATTTGTTCATAAAACTTCTCCTATTTCGCCCCTGTCTGATAGAGTGACTGAGAAAAGGCTTGACCCGGCTAACGCCCTAAAGAGATCTGGTTGGCGCGTTCGAGATCTTCAATTGTGTTGATGCCCATAACTTCGGATGGGTCTTTGGCCCGACAGGATTGGACAATAAGGCCGCTGCGGTTCGCGATTCCGATGATATCCGTAAGGTAGAACTCCCCCTGCGCATTCTTGTTTTGTAATACTCCCACAGCCTTAAAAAGGAATGGGCTCTCAACACAATAGATCCCTGTATTGATTTCATGGATTTTCTTTTCTTCGTTCGTGGCATCTTTTGCTTCAACAATCCGGAGAATCTGACCGTTCAGGTCTGTTATGACTCGGCCATATGTTCCCGGATCATCAAGAACTACAGTGAGTACTGTTACCGCAGCTTTCTCTGATTGGTGCCGCTTCCTGAGAGCCAGAACCGTCCCAGGCTTCAGGAGGGGAACATCGCCACATAAAATAAGGACAGTGCCAGTATGGTCCTTAAAAGCATCCCGCGCCTGGAGGACCGCATGACCTGTGCCAAGCTGTTCCTTCTGCTCTACAAAGACCGTATCTTCATCCTGAAACATTCCCCTGATTTTGTCTGACTGGTGTCCGATTACTACGACGATTTTCTCAGAGTTGACCGCTCTGGCCAGTTTGATGGAGTAGCTGAGCAAGGGTTTCCCGCAGAGGGGATGCAGGACCTTGGCAAGGTCCGAATTCATTCGTGTTCCTTTGCCTGCTGCAAGGATTATGGTCCAGAGGGTGTTTGGCATAATGAATAGATCCTGAATCAAGTTCAGGATGACAATGGTAGGAGTTTATCAAGTGGTGCCTGCTTTGTCAAGATCGGTGGGACCTACTACTACCACTTCCCGGATGGATCTTGCGTCTGCATCTTCTATAATGAAGACGTAATCCCTTAGACGGAAAGTTTCCCGGCGGGTGGGGATGTGTCCCATCCGGTTTAATAGGAAACCGCCCAGTGTTTCGTAGTTACCTTCGGGGATGTCCAGCGGGATGATCTGGCGGAAGCGATCCAGTTTGATCCGGGCCTGGAAAAGTGTCCGGCCTGGCCCGAGCTTCCGGAATAGCCGTTCGCGGGCCTCACGCTCATCATGGATCTCACCGATAATTTCCCCAATAATATCCTCAATCGTGACAATTCCAACCGCACCGCCATACTCATCGACTACTACGGCCATCCGCTCCCCCCGCCCGCGCATCTCCACAAGAAGCTCGAAAGCCCGCTTTGTTTCCGGCACATAGAAAACCGATGGATTAATGCATGCCTGAATGGATCCCTCCTCGAATGCTGTCTTTGGAGCTGCGCCTGCTTCGAGTCTGCAGGACAGCAGATCGAAATATTGCAATATGCCGACGATGTTTAACACCTGATCCCGATAAACGGGAAGGCGGAGATAATTCCTTTCGGCAAACATCGCAGCCGCAGTCTCATTCGTTGCACTTGCCGGAATGGCGGAAACTGCGGATAGCGGAACCATGATTTTTTCAGCAGTCAATTCAGAAAAATCTATGACATGCCGTACCATCTCCCGCTCCGCTGCAAGGATATCCTCCCCTTCCCCTTCATCAAGAAGTTGTTTCAATCCATCCTTCGTTATATAAGTGGATGGGAACGATTGGCCTTTCTCTCCTGAAGAAACATGGACGGCCACTTTCGAGAGGCGGGCAAGGAGAAATACCACTGGATACAGCACCCAGGAAGCTGCGCGTATGAAAGGTGCCAGATGCATTGCCGCGCTTTCCGCATATTGCTGAAAGAGGCTCCGGAAAATGATCATGATCATGAGTGTGGGGATCATCACGAGAGCGGAAATCAGCTCCCCATTCGCATCACCGAAAGATCGAATGAACACGGCTGCAGCGATCGTAGAGCTGGTTACGATTGCCAGGTTCGTTCCCGTAAGCGTTGTTGCAATAAACCATGCCGGCTCCTCCATTAGACGGACAGCCGCCCTGGCACAGCGAGGGTTGCGTTCCGCACGGTGCCTGATGCGATGGATGTCCGCCGAAACGAGGGCTATTTCTCCGCCGGAAAAGAGGCCCTCAAGGATCAGGCAGACGATGATCAGCAATAAGGCGGCAAGGTCACTCATCGGCCACCTCCTCCTTCTGATGAAAGACCCGGACCTTGAGTATTCGCGCCCTGCCCATGACCTCTACCTTGAAACGTAGGGAATCATATGAAACCTCCTCCCCCGTTGCCGGCAATTTCCCAAACAGATGGAAGACAAACCCGCCGACCGTATCGAACTCACTTTCCGGAATGCTGGTGCCCATGCGGTTATTGAAGGTTTCTATAGCCATACTGCCGAGTACAATGGCCGACTCTTTATCCATCCGCTGCCAGGCATTCTCCTTTAAACCAAAATCTTCATATAAATCTTCAAAGAGATTTTCGAGCATGTCTTCAAGCGTTATAAGACCAGATACTCCTCCATATTCATCGACGACGATGGCAATCTGGAGGCTCCTTTCCTGAAAATCCTTCAGCAGGCTGCCCGCGGTTTTTTCTTCGGGGACGAAGTAGGGTTTCCTTAGGAGTCCTTCCATGGTGGATGCGGCCTTGCCCGCCGAGAAGGCCGGGAGGAGGTCGCGTGCAAAGAGAATACCAAGGATATCATCCGGATTTGCACCATAGACGGGAACTCTCGAATGCCGGGCCTGAATCATTTCATGGACCACATCTTCATATCTCATTGAAATCGGCAGGCAGAACATTTCTACGCGCGGCACCATCAGCTCTGCAACCGTCTTATCGGTCAGCTCAAAAACACGGTGAATAAGATCCCGCTGGGCTTCCTCCAGGGCACCCTCCTTCTGACCGGCGTCTATAAAACTTCGGAATTCCCCTTCGGATAGAGAGCGGGTCCGCCGTTCCCCTTCCCTTGTAATAAGCCGCAGCACCTCCCCGGCAATTCTGTCAAGACATGAGACAATGGGCTTTTCTACAAGGGTGACGAGGTTCAGGATCGGTGAAAAAAAAGAAGAAAGGGGCATGGAATACATGACCCCGAATGTCTTTGGTATGGACTCGCCGAAAATCAGTAGCAGGATGGTCGTCACGGCGATGGCCACCCATTGGCCGCTGGAGCCGAATATGCCGATGAAAAGAGATGCGGCGATAATCGACAGGGTTATATTGACGATTTCATTTCCAACAACGAGCGTGATGAGAAGCCGTTTGGGATGACCGACAAGACGGCGGACACTTGCAAGAAACGGGTATTTTTCTTCCCCCATCTTATGGAGATGCAGAGGGGTAAGGGAAAAGAGGGCCGCTTCGGAACAGGAGAAGAACCCCGAAATGAGGAGCAGAACGATGATGAGAACGGCTTTGATGGTGATGTATTCCATTTGTTTAATAATTACCAGATTGTGAATTATAAGGACAGTATTTTCGTCATGATTCATTTGTTTGACTATGGTCGCGTTTTCGGTTATGAACGGGCGGGAAAAGCGACATGACGCATATTCTTCTTATTGGAAATGGCGCGAGGGAGCATGCCATCGCCGAGGCCATCCGGCACTCGGGACGGAAGCCATCCCTTTATGCCTACATGAAGTCCAACAATCCGGGTATTGCCGACCTGTCGGATGCAATTTACCTGGGAAACTACAGCGA
>JBEKJA010000204.1:0-5626 GCA_050011475.1 Syntrophales bacterium | reverse complement strand
ATGCTGGCAACAAGGAAAACGACACATCACTGGCAGTCGGCATATGATGCCGTTGACATGATGGTTGCCTGGGGAATGGCCATCCTCTTGACTACCTTCCTTTTCCTCTTCATCGAACACAGATTGGGCGGTAACACGAGAATGGGCCTCCTGTTTATAGTGGGCCTATTAACTCTGGCTGCGGTTACCATGGCATTGAGATTCATTTCTGAGGCGCGGAAAATCCGATAGATTCAACAAACGTATGAAGACCCTCTGGCATATTTATTCAGTGGACGCCGGATTAACGCCGGGGACGATTTTCGGACGGTCAGAAACACATACAGGAAGAAGACAAAGGATAGGAAATCGTAAGGCCCCCAGACACAATAGGCAAGTCCGGCAATTACATCCTGCTGGAAAATCTCCCCCATGCGATGTCCATTCTGGAGCATCCACGGCACTGCAAGATAAGAATAGAACAGCTTCTCCATGACCAGTACGAGTATAACATAGGGGGCTTTAGGGTAAATATTGGAAACGGCGATATACACCAGACCCCACAAGCCGATCACTATCAGGCCTGCCGATGAAAACACTCCCGGATTCAGACTGCTGAAATAACTGCTGTCATAAAAGGGGCATACCGCCAGCCCCGCCGTAACAAGATTTCCCAAACCGATCAGCCAGAAAATGTTGCGAACCCAAGTCTTCATAGATTTCTCCTTTGGTGGAACAGCGATCCGTAAGTGAATATTAAATAAGCTTCTTCAGCATCCCGAGCAGTTGTTCAGTTTTGAACGGTATGGCAAGATAATACTACTCGCCGATCTTATGGTCCTTGGGCACTTCACTCTGCTTTACAGCTGCTGTTAGAAACAGGATAGGGACTTTCTTCATTTTCTGCTTTTCTTTTAACTCCTCCGCAACACTTGCACCGTCCATATCGGGCATCATGATATCCAGTATGACAGCATCCGGTGTAATGTTCCTGCAAATCTTCAAAGCATCTTTACCATTTGTGACAGAGTATACCTCGTAATCATTGCCACTAATAATTGTGTGGTTACCATCTTGACAATAGCAGGCTCGTCGTCGACCACAAGAACTATTTTCGTCATATATCCCCCCTCAGATATAGAAGAGGTGCCCGTTCCTCAAGCTTAAGCATGAAATCTTACATGATGTACCTCTTTTTCTTATGTCTTGGTAAGTTTCGTCACCCTATGAAATAGAATTATATTATAATATATATTTCCTTATAGAGAGAGCCGATTTCACGAATTGTGGTGTTACCCTTTGTGGTTGACAGGCTTTTGTTGTATGTTACAATCCACGAAGCCGGGGGAAATAGGCAGGATAACATTGCAAAAGGAGGGAACAGCCATGAAGGAGAGCATTTACAAGATCATTGAAATTATCGGTACGAGCAATAAATCATGGGAAGATGCAGTAAAAACAGCAGTTGAATCCGCGGCAACGCATCTCGAAGACCTGAGAATTGCAGAAATCGTCAAACTTGATGTTGCCATTGAAAAAGGCAAGGTGACAGCTTACAGGGCACGTATTAATGTTTCCTTTAAGTATCGTGGCTGAAACAAAATGGGTGATACCAGCATGAGGGGGGGATCCGACAAACAGGCACCTCCCCTTTTTAACGTGTATACATTATAAATTTCTGGTATAAAATGCGCATCAATGCTCGGAGATTCGCAATGCACACCTGGGAGAATTACAATGCCCTGACCGGCGAAATGGGAAATATGATTGAGGAAAGCGACTGGATTGATCAAACTCAGGCTGGCTGACCCAAAAAGTGTGCCGTATCTCATGAGTCACCCACAACAGAGTCTGAGCCCGATTCATTGGGAAAGATTAAAGACTTAGTAAATAAGATTAAATCCAAACTCTGACGGCCTTTAAATAGCATAAAAGACATAGACCATCCCCTCGAAAATAATATGAAAAGTTTGCGGCTACACCCTTTTAAAAACCGAGATATCGCAGTAGCAGGATCAGCCTGGAGCTGACACAATGAAATATAAAAGATTAATTTTCTTATCATTGATGATATCAGCAAACCATTCTTGTCAAGTATCGTGCTGCACCGGAATGGAAAACCATCGCCCGGACAAGCGTATGGTTTGGTCTCTTAAAAAGAGTCTACAAGAAATGATATCTTCTAAATGCATGCCTGAAGAAGCCTATGCTGAAAATTTTTAATTCCCTGGGGAAAAAATTCGAATATTTCCGTCCGGTAAATCCGGATGTCGTAAATATTTTTACCTGCGGGCCTTCCGTGTATCAGAGGGCTCACATCGGAAACTTCCGGACTTTCCTATTCGAAGATGTCCTGGTGCGCTATCTGCAATATTCAGGTTACTGCGTCCGCAGGGGAATGAATATAACGGACATTGAAGATAAGGCACTCAGAGCCGCTCATGAGAAACATTCGCGCCTTAAAGACCTGACATCGAGAAATATAAGGACATTCATCAGTGAAATGCGTACCCTGAAAATGGAAGCGCCTGATTACTTTCCCAGGGCATCCCAACATGTGGCTGATGCTGTCAGAATCATTGAAATACTCCTTGAGAAGGGAATTGCCTATCAATGGCAGGATAATATTTACTTTGATCCTTTGAAATATCCGGACTTCGGGAAAATATACGGGCTGGATATGAAGAAGTGGCCTTCAAAGAAAATTCGGTTTCACCTCGACAACTATCCGACAACAAGATGGAATTTCGGGGACTTTATCCTTTGGCATGGTTGTCTTCAGGGTGAAAGGGTATTCTGGGATTCAGCCGTCGGGGCCGGATGGCCCGCTTGGAATGTGCAGGATCCGAGCATGATTATTCCTTATATGAATGAGTCCCTCTCCATATATTGCGTCGGGGTCGACAATCTTATCTGCCATCATGACTATAATGCAGCGATCCTGGAGTCAGTCCGGCCTTACCCGGCCGCGAAATATTGGCTGCATTGCCATCACCTGACCATGAACGGGAAGACCATGTCCAAGAGCACGGGCAATATTCTCTATACGGATATGCTCCATGCTCAGGGCTTTACCATGGAGGAAATACGGTTCTTCCTCATTTACGGGCATTACCGCAGTCGTATGAACTATTCAAAGAGACAGATGATCAAATCGGTGAACCGGCTCAGAGAACTTAGAAATCGGATTCTGCTTATCCGGAAAAAGGCGAAAGGGAAGCCCGGCGATGATGCAGGATCGGCAATACGCCTCCGGAAGATTTTCACTCAAAAAATGGATGATGACCTTGACGTTGCGGGAGCATTTGACAGCATCGAAATGATCCTCAATCAAATATTTCCTGAATCGTTGGCACCATCTGAAGCCGCCTCTATCATGGGTACTGTCAGATCCATAGACCGCGTCCTGCAGGTCCTGTTGTAGAATCAAACAATAGAAATTTTTTTTACGAGAAAATCCGGTTACCGGAGACGGAATATCAGTGAAACTTGTGATCGCCGGGTTCAGCTATTTTAATAGTCCCGAAATTCTTTTCATAAATGTTTAAATTTACCGTCAGGGCATCGATAATTCTTTTAATGTGTCCCGGGCTTGTAATAATCCTTGAGACCAGATGAGTCCCATTGGGTGTATTAATGAGCCAGTCCATGATGAATTCCTCGGGACTATGGGTGACTATCATACTGTTTGCATACCTGCCCCTTGACATTTCATCAATCGTATTAATCTGAAGTTGCTGCTGTGGTACATTAGGTTGATCAGCCATGCTGGCCTCCTATGAATGTTATTGATTTTTTCATGCATAATGTAACATAATGCGTAATCGTATCATAGGTGTAGTTGATTTCAATATAATAATGTTTGACTTTTGACATATATAATTCTATAAATTTGCCAATTCTGCATGTGTGCTGTTTAAATAGAAGTATTTAGGCAGTACACATAAAAAGTTGGATAAGACATTTAAAGTGCAAAGGACAACCATCATGCTCTTTAGAGTCATGGTGGTTTTTTTCTTTCTGCCATAGTGGGAATCCGACTGTGAAAATATAGGAGAAAGGAGGATCCAGTTATGTCAGAAGGTAAAGTCAAATGGTTTAATGAACATAAAGGCTATGGATTCATCGAAAAGGATGAGGGTGGTGATTTGTTTGTTCATTACGAATCAATTCAAGCCAGTGGATTCAGGACGCTGCAAGAGGGGCAGCGTGTGAGTTTCGATGTCGTGCAAGGTAAAAAAGGCCCAGCGGCGGGAAACGTTAAAGTTGTATAAGCGGATAAACTAAGACGGAGAGGCCCTCCAGCATCGTACTCAGAATGCAGGAGAGCCTCTTTAATCGTAAATGTTTCAGCGATTTATTTGATAAAATACTGTGAGACGCGCAACATGGCAAA
Source organism: Syntrophales bacterium (assembly GCA_050011475.1). Taxonomy (GTDB): domain Bacteria; phylum Desulfobacterota; class Syntrophia; order Syntrophales; family JBEKJA01; genus JBEKJA01. Next base: position 1,251 of record JBEKJA010000204.1, on the reverse strand, counting down.
GTCCAGGTACACATTTAACAAGTCTACAAGAGAGAAGGCACGGAAGAAGAAACAGGAAGAGAAGGCAGCCCGTCGCTTGGAAAACAAAAAAATGAGAGAAGGTATGACGGGCGAAGATCCTAATATCGCAGTTATTAATCCCGATCCTGAAGCTTTACCCACAGGAAACGAGAATATCTGAGGTTGTTTAAACAAACTATGAAGGAAAGGTGAAAATCATGCAAGGCAACAAACTCTATGTGGGAAATCTTAATTTTAATACAACCAGTGATGATTTGAATACACTATTTTCAAGCTATGGCGAAGTTATAAAGGTGAATGTGATTGAAGGCAAAGGATTTGGATTTGTTGAAATGTCAAACCAGGCCAACGCTGAAGAAGCAAAAAAAGAGCTGGATGGTAAAGACTTCAAGGGACGCAATCTGAAGGTTGACGTGGCCCGCCCGCCCCAAAATAAATCAGCCAGAGGCGGCGGTAGAGGTTATAATAAAGGATAGGTGAACCAATAGGTAAAGATTGCCACGAAAGAAAATGTTGGCTACTTCGACCTGCACCTGAACACCTGTGTAGACCTGAAAGCATATCTTCCTTCTATCAAGCTGGCATCAAGAATAATTATTCGCGCTTTTTTCGATAATCCATAGGCTGATGGATTTCCATGATGAATATATATCATTAGCCTTTGGTGGTTCCACAGGGGGAAGTTTTACCAAACCAAAAAGAATCATCTGATCGGATCCATAAAGAAAGGGATAATATGACTGAAAAAATAAAATTCGAAGTAGGTGGCCGCTATAAAAATCGTTTGGGATGGTATAAAGTTTCTGAGATTAAAAAGGATGAGATCATGGTTCGCTATGAAAAAGATGGACGGGACGATAATCTCGATATCGAAATGCAGACAAGAATTATTATGAACATGACTTGGGAAGAAGAGAGAGTGTCTGCTCAAAAAAATGCACCCAGCAAAAGAAAATGACTAATGCCAAAACCACTCTTGCATCTTAGTTTATTCTTCCCTGGTTCGCTGGTTTTTCCTGCATAAAAGTTGAGTCGGGAGTGCCATATAAGTTTATTGCCCCAACTGCCTCCTGATTTCTGCATCCTGAATATGTGGCCCTTTTCCGTATAGCAATTCCGCCATATTTGTCTCGCCCTGAAGTTTTGCTACACGGTGCGGCCTATTCTGAGAAATTATGATAACCGAAAATCTAAAAGGAATTTCTTTTAATGCTAAAAAAATATAGATAT
>JBEKJA010000203.1:0-6553 GCA_050011475.1 Syntrophales bacterium | reverse complement strand
CAAAGATCGCCCGCAAAAGCTTTTCTTCGGGAGACAACTGCGTCTCACCTTTCGGAGTAATCTTGCCGACAAGAATATCGCCCGGCTTAACGAAGACCCCCATTCTGACGATTCCGCTTTCATCGAGATTTCTAAGCGCTTCCTCTCCAACGTTCGGAATATCCCTGGTGACCTCTTCTTTGCCAAGTTTGGTGTCCCGGGCCATGGTTTCAAACTCCTCGATATGGATCGAGGTATAGATATCGTCCTTCACAACCCGCTCACTGACCAGGATGGAATCCTCGTAGTTATAACCGCCCCAGGACATGAAAGCAACCATCACGTTCCTTCCCAGGGCGAGTTCCCCATTGTCTGTGGCAGGACCGTCTGCGATGATATCGCCGGCTTTGATCGAATCTCCAACAGTTGCGATGGGTTTCTGGTTGAAGCATGTGTCCTGATTGGATCGCTGATATTTGATCAGGCTGTAAATATCAACCCCCGTATCGACACCGTCTTCCCTGGGCTCATCACACTTCACAACAACCCGGGCTGCATCCACGCTCACAACCATACCCGACCTTTTAGCCAGAACTACGGCCCCCGAGTCTCTTGCAACGACAGGTTCTATTCCGGTCCCCACTATGGGCACTTCCGGTCTCATAAGGGGGACAGCCTGGCGCTGCATGTTGGATCCCATAAGTGCACGGTTTGCATCATCATGTTCAAGGAACGGAATGAGGGCAGCTGCCACGCTGACCAACTGATTGGGGGAAACATCCATCAGGTGGACATCCGTTGGAACTGCCGACAGGAAGTCGCCTCCTTTCCTGGCTGAAATAAGTTCTTCAGTGAAACGGCCATTCTTGTCGAGTGGACGATCCGCCTGTGCAATGATATAGTTCTGTTCCTCAATAGCCGTTAAATAGCGGACATCGTCCAGTACGCGGCCGTCTTTCACAATGCGGTAAGGCGTCTCGATAAATCCGAAATTATTCACCCGCGCAAACGTACTCAGGGAGACGATAAGTCCGATATTAGGCCCTTCAGGAGTTTCCACCGGACATATTCTGCCGTAATGTGTCGGATGAACATCTCTGACTTCGAACCCGGCGCGTTCTCGTGTAAGACCGCCCGGGCCGAGTGCTGATAAACGCCTCTTATGGGTAATTTCGGACAAAGGGTTCGTTTGATCCATGAACTGGGACAATTGGCTGCTTCCAAAAAACTCGTTGACCACTGCCGAAACGGGTTTTGCATTGACCAGGTCATGAGGCATCATGGTCTCGATGTCCTGAAGACTCATTTTTTCTTTAATGGCCCGTTCCATTCTTACGAGGCCGATTCTGAATTGATTTTCGATCAGTTCGCCGACGGAACGTACCCGACGGTTACCCAGATGGTCAATATCGTCCACTGTAACTTCGGGAACGCTATTCTTTAAATCAATCAGGTACTTTACTGCAGCCAGGATGTCTTCATTACGAAGAACTGTCACACTTTCGGGAACGTTCAGATGGAGTTTGTAATTCATCTTTACCCTCCCCACATCCGAAAGATCATATGTCTCAGGTTCGAAAAACAAGCTGTTAAAAAACTTCTGTGCGGTTTCAGGCGTCGGCGGATTGCTGGGACGCAATCTTTTGTAAATCTCAATAATGGCATCCTCGGCCGTCTCAATCCTGTCAATCAGCAAAGTATCGCGGATCGAGGCATTGGCCATATCTTCATCCAGGCGAATCAAACTCAACTCTTTGATTCCTTTGTCCCTTACATGATTTAGGACTTCCAGCGTCAGGACTTCATTGCATTTCAGGATGATATTCCCTGTTTCAGGGTCTACCAGGTCCCTGGACAGGACACGGCCTGCAAGATCCGTATTGACAAGCAAAATCCTGCGGATACCCAATTCAGCCATCCGCTTCAGATGAGACTTGGTGAATTTTCGCCCCTTCCGAACGATGACTTCACCTGTCCCGGGGAATTTGATGTCGTCAGGGACCTTTGCACCAACCAGAGTATCGTCCACATTCAGATAAAGCCCCTTGCTGCCGAGATATACGTGCTCGATCTGATAGAAGTAGTTTAGAAGATCGGCCGTTGCATTTCCCATGGCTTTAAGAAGGATCGTCACAGGCATCTTTCTTCGCCGGTCAATCCGAACATACAGCAGATCTTTCGAATCAAACTCCAAATCCAGCCATGACCCGCGAATGGGAATGATCCGTGCCGAATAGATCAATTTACCGCTGGCCAGGGTTTTGCCTTTGTCATGATCAAAGAAAATACCGGGCGAACGGTGGAGCTGACTTACAATGACCCTTTCCGTTCCGTTAACGATAAAAGTGCCGTTTTCGGTCATCAGAGGAATTTCACCAAAGTATATTTCCTGCTCCTTGATATCTCTGATAACTTTCTGCTCGGAAACCCGATCCGCATCAAAAACCAGCAGCCGAACGACAATTTTCAGGGGGGCCGCGTACGTCAGCCCCTTCTGGATGCACTCCTTCACATCATAGCGCACATTGCCGATTTTATAACTTACAAACTCCAGTGAACATTTGCCGCTAAAATCAGAAATGGGGAACACACTATGAAATGCCGCCTGAAGACCGACATTCGTTCTCTTTTCCTGATCAATATCCTGCTGAAGAAATTTCTTATAAGAAACGACCTGAATATCAATCAGATTAGGGATATCAAGTATTTTTCTGATGCGGCCGAAATTTTTTCTGAACTCGCCCATAGTATCCTTTCAGTTGTCCCCTCAAGGGGAAAAGCCTGTCACTTAACCTCGACAGTGCCTCCAACTTCTTCAATCTTCTTTTTGATGTCCGCTGCTTCATCCTTAGATACTGCTTCCTTGATTGGCTTGGGAACACCCTCTACAAGATCTTTTGCCTCTTTGAGGCCGAGACCGGTGATCGCGCGTACAACCTTGATCACCTGTATTTTCTGGTCACCAAACCCAGTCAGGATCGCGTCAAATTCGGTTTTTTCCTCGGCCGGTGCCGCAGCCTGCGCCGGACCAGCGGCTGCCGCCGTGGCGACCGGTGCCGCAGCCGATACACCAAACTTCTGTTCCAACTCTTTGACGAGTTCTGAAAGCTCCAGGATGGACATTTCTGCTATAAATTTTACGACATCTTCCTTTGTGATTGTACTCGACATATTATTCTCCTTTTCCTGTGTATATATCAGTTTGCGTTTTCTATTTTCGCGCGATGCGCTTCAAGCACCTGAACCAGACTTCGCGGAATAGCGCTCAAAACAGTTACCAGGCTGGTCTGTATGCTTAGCATCACGGACAGAAGCCTGGCAAGTAGCACCTCACGGCCAGGTAGTTCCGCCAGCGCTCCAACCTGTTCCCTGGTCAGGATTTTACCGTCAAGAACACCGACCATCAATTCCAACTCGTTGTTCTTTTTCGTAAAATCCACCAGAACCTTTGCCGTTTCCACGATGTCCCCACCCTGGTTGAGAACCAGGGCAATAGGACCCTTGAAGTGCTTCTCCAGGATCCCGACGCCTGTGTCTTTTGAAGCAATACGCAAGAGGGTGTTCTTTACCACCTTCACTTCGGATTTGTTCTTGCGCAGCGCATTTCTCAATGCGGTCATCTTCTCCACGTTCAAACCGCTATATTCGGCCAGCACCGCCATCCTCGTATCCCTAATCTTTTCGTGGAGTTCCGCAGCGATTTTTTCTTTTGTTGGTCGATCCAATCTCCAACCTCCTTTCACAAAAACCAAAGGCCCGCTAACAACCGGACGATACAAGAAGCCAGAGACCGTCACTTACACAGGAAAAATTCATATGAACTGTGTCTGGTATCCATCGGATACCATTTCGCTTTGTCTCGGCAGGCCGTATTGCTACGATTAAACCATCTGTACCCACTGTCTCTGACCTCAGTTAAATTACACAGATGCTTCAGCACCTGCCCCTTCGCAATTATACGCTCTTCAGGTCCAGCGGATCTATCTTAAGCCCTGGACCCATTGTTGTCGATATGGACATGCTCCGAATATAGGCTCCTTTGCTAGAGGACGGCTTCAACTTGATAATGGTCTCCACCAGAGCCATAATATTTTCATGAAGCTTTTCGGCTCCGAACGATACTTTCCCGACAGGGCTGTGAACTATTCCTGCCTTCTCCACACGGAATTCGACGCGACCCGCTTTCAGTTCCTGGATGGCTTTGGCAACATCGAAAGTAACGGTCCCTACTTTCGGATTGGGCATCAGGCCTCGAGGACCCAGAATCTTCCCGAGTTTTCCCACAGCCCCCATGATATCCGGCGTTGCGATAACCCGATCAAAATCCATCCAACCGCCTTTAATCTTTTCGATCAAGTCATCCGATCCGGCGAAGTCGGCACCCGCATCCAGGGCTTCCTTCTCTTTTTCTCCCCTGGCAAAAACAAGAACGCGGACTTTTTTCCCCAGCCCATGGGGCATGACAACACTGCCTCGGACCATTTGATCCGCATGCTGCGGATTCACACCCAATCGAATGGTTGCATCCACTGTTTCATCGAATTTGGCTTTGGCTGTCCCCGCCACAATTTCCACAGCTTCTTTCAGCGTATAGCGCTTCCCGGCCTGAATATTGTTTTTTATATCAAGATACCGTTTCCCTCTTCTGGCCATAGTCAAACCTCAAAATATGTATTATTCTGCAACATCAATACCCATGGATCGGGCAGTCCCCTCAATGATCCTGATGGCACCATTGATATCAACAGAGTTAAGATCATTGAATTTCAATTCTGCAATTTCCCGAATTTGTTTGGCTGTTACAGTTCCTACTTTATCTCGCTTCGGATTGCCCGACCCCTTGGCAATCTTGGCCGCCTGCTTCAAGAGCACGGAAGCCGGCGGTGTTTTGGTAACGAAAGTAAAAGAACGATCCGCGTAAACCGTAATAACTACGGGAACGACCATACCCTCCTGATGCTGGGTCATTGCATTGTATGCCTTGCAGAATTCCATGATGTTGACACCATGCTGACCAAGGGCAGGACCAATGGGAGGCGACGGAGTCGCTTTTCCTGCTTTAATCTGTAACTTGATGTTCGCAAGCACTTTTTTTGCCATATACTCACCTTATCCCCTCAGCTTTGAACGACCTGAATAAAATCAAGTTCTACCGGTGTGGACCGGCCGAATATGCTGACGATGACCCGCAGCTTTCCCTTTTCGGGTTTCACTTCATCTATGACGCCGTCAAAGTTCGTAAACGGACCGTCGATGATCCGGACGTGGTCCCCTTCTTCAAATTTAAATTTCGGCTTGGGCTTCAGTGTCCCCTCATCAATGCGTGTTTTGAGGAGTTCCACATCCTTATCCGAAATAGGCGATGGTTTATCCTTGCTTCCGATAAAGCTGGTTACCTTGGGAGTGTCCTTCACGATATGCCAGGTCTGGTCATTCATTTCCATCTGAACCAAGATGTAGCCAGGGAAAAATTTTCTTTTCGAAGTCTTCTTTTCGCCTGAAATAAGTTCTACGACGTCTTCTTCCGGAATAAGGATATCGGCAAAGCTATCTTTCATCCCTGAAGATTCAATCCTTTCCAGAAGGGACTGTTTCACCCGATTCTCATAAAAATGATTTTGATAAGTTTTGTAAGACTGAAATCCACCAAACCCAGGAACAGGGATACAATTATAACGACAACCAGCACTACGGCAGTAGATGCAAGAGTCTGTTTGGGTGACGGCCAGGTTACCTTTTTCAGCTCCACCTGGGCTTCCGTCAGGAACAGCTTGATCTTTGAAATGATTTCTTTCACCTTATCCATCGAAGGCACCTTAAAATCTTAACCAACGCATGAAATATTATGGCAGGCCAGGAGGGACTCGAACCCCCAGCATCCGGATTTGGAGTCCGGCGCTCTATCCATTAGAGCTACTGGCCTGTCCTACTATTTTGTTTCCCTGTGAAGGGTATGAGACCGGCAGAATCTGCAATATTTCTTGATTTCAAAGCGATTTTGCATGGTCCGCTTGTTTTTTGTCGTCGTGTAATTTCTCTGTTTGCATGTCGTACATGCAAGTGTAATCATGTTTCTCATAACCAGCCTGCGCTTCTCTATGGAGCCCACGACCAGGATTGAACTGGTGACCTCATCCTTACCAAGGATGTGCTCTACCGACTGAGCTACGTGGGCCGGTAGTTAGTTTAAAAATCCCTTGTTCCCGACTTTTTGGTCTTATGGAGCGGGAAACGGGATTCGAACCCGCGACCCTCAGCTTGGAAGGCTGACGCTCTAGCCACTGAGCTACTCCCGCTTTTTCCGGATTCATGATGACCGCCAGCATTACCCTGAATCAATACCTGGTGGAGGGGGGAGGATTCGAACCTCCGAAGGCCGCGCCGGCAGATTTACAGTCTGCTCCCTTTGACCGCTCGGGAACCCCTCCAATGATCGCAATCGTTCTGGAGCTGGCGATGGGACTCGAACCCGCAACCTGCTGATTACAAATCAGCTGCTCTACCGATTGAGCTACGCCAGCCTGACTATTCTTTGACAAAGATCAACGATCGGGCCCCTGGAGGTCCTTCACAT
>JBEKJA010000202.1:0-5660 GCA_050011475.1 Syntrophales bacterium | reverse complement strand
ACAGGATTTAATCGATGCAGACCAACGGATTCCTGAAGAATGACCTGCTCGGCGGAATAGCTTTGTCCTGCCTTCTTTTTTTAGTCGGTATGACCATACCGTTTCTCGGAATAACTGCAATCATGTTTATTCCTCTTCCGATTTTCTTTTACTACGTGAAGAGTACAAAATATCAGGGAATTGCCATCTACTTTACGTCCCTGGCCATTGTCATTGCAATCACCATTTCATGGGGTGAACCAATCTCCTCTCCGATCATATTCGTGGTTCTTGGCCTCATCGGCCTGGTACTGGGTGAAACGTTCAGGAAAGGGTTATCCATTGAAAAAATGATCCTTTATCCGGTGATCCTTGCTGTCACCGTTCTCTTGCTTATGCTGATTTATGCAAGCATCCGGGCGCATCATACCCCATTGCACATCATCTCTGTTTATGTGGATAGCAGCATCCAGGAAAGCATCAAAGTCCTTGAGCAAACCGGCTTATCGACTGAAGATCTAGCCATGATCCGAGAAAACGCAGGGAAGATCAGGGGCTTGCTTGCCGATTTCTTCCCATCCATGCTGCTGGTCGGCCTGACCTTTATGACATGGATAAATATCATTGCAGCCCGATATTTGTTCGGACGAGCCGGCATCGATTGTTCTTCTTTTGCGGACCTTTCCCGCTGGAAAGTGCCTGATCATATTATATGGTTATTTATTATCGCAGTTGGAGCAATTCTTATTCCGCTGAAAGAAGTGCAGGTCACCGGACTGAATATCCTGATACCCCTGATTTTCACGTATTTTCTACAGGGCCTTGCCATCATCAGCTATTTTTTCAGGCAGAAAATGGTCCCCCCCCCCTTAAGGTTGATAGTGTATATTTTCACATTCACCTTCCAGTTTATTCCAATTGCAGTCGCAGCTCTGGGGTTGTTTGATTTATGGATTGACTTCAGGAAATACATCAGCGTAAAAGACAATCGTCCCCCTGAATAAAGCAATAAGACCAAGAAGGAGGAAATCTGCCATGAATGTTATTTTGAAGGAGAATGTATCGTCTCTTGGCAAGGCCGGAGACCTGGTAAAAGTATCCATGGGCTATGCCCGCAATTACTTGATACCCAAAGGCCTTGCCATAGAAGCTACAAGCCGTAATGTTGAAGCTCTTGAAGGAGAAAAGAAAGCGATTCTGAAAAAAATAGAGAAAGAACAGAAGCAGTCGGAGTCCATGGCGGAAAAACTGGCAGGAGCTGTATGTACAATCGCTCGCCGGGTTGGTGATCAGGATAAGCTCTTCGGATCAGTCAATGTGAAGGATATCGAGGAGGCCCTTGTGGCTCAGGGCCTGGAAATAAATCGAAAAAATATCCTGCTGGACGAACCGATCAAGGCTCTGGGAGAATTTCCTGTTAAAATCAAGCTGCCGGCAGGTGTCACCACCGAAATAAAAGTTTCGGTTGTACCTCTGCATCAAGAATGAGAATATGAAGGATATTGACACATCCCTTCACAAAGTACCCCCGCAGAACCTGGATGCCGAGCAATCCATTCTTGGCGGTATTCTTCTGGATAATCAGGCACTGAATAGCGCCTTGGAAATTCTTCAGGCAAACGACTTTTACAGTGAAGCCCATCGCCGGATTTTCCAGGCTATCGTGGAGTTATCCGAAAAGAACGATCCCTGTGATCTTATCACCCTGAGCAACCTCCTGAAAGACAAGAAACTACTCGATAAATCCGGCGGGATGGCATATCTGGCATCGCTTGTCGACAATGTGCCTTCTGCGGCCAATGTCTCCCATTATGCAAAGATCGTCAAAGAAAAATCCATTTTTCGCGGCCTGATCGGCACAGCAACGGAAATCATTCAAAAGAGCTATAATTCCGGGGCAGATGTCGATGAAGTTCTGGACGAAGCGGAACATGCCATATTCGAAATTTCCGAAAATAAGATCAAACCATCCTTCTTTCCCTTCAAAACAATCATCAAGGAAAGCATCAAACATGTCGAGAGGCTTTACGAACGCAAGGAACTCATAACGGGAGTTCCGACCGGTTTTGAAAAAATCGATGATTTAACATCCGGGCTTCAGAACTCAGACCTTGTCATTATCGCGGGCCGGCCAAGTATGGGTAAAACTGCCTTCGCACTGAGCATTGCAAAATACGCATCAATCGAAGCCGGTATACCTGTAGCTGTATTTTCACTCGAAATGTCAAAAGAGCAGCTTGCCCTCAGGATGCTGTCTTCCGAAGCCAAGGTGGACTCACAACGGATACGAAAAGGATTCCTGGGGGCAACCGATTGGGAAAGGTTGATTGAAGCGGCCAATCGTCTCTCCGAATCACCGATTTTTATTGATGACACCCCGGCAATTACGGTTCTTGAAATGAAGGCCAAAGCCCGCCGGTTAAAGGCCGACACAGGATTGGGCCTCATCATTCTAGACTATCTGCAATTAATGAGAAGCGGTGCGTACAGGGATTCGAGGGAACAGGAAATCTCTGAAATCAGCCGTTCACTTAAAGCCCTTGCCAAGGAACTTGCATTACCGGTAGTCGCTCTATCCCAGTTAAACCGGAAGGTTGAGGACCGCACAAATCGGCGGCCCCAAATGGCTGATCTTCGGGAATCCGGTGCCATCGAACAGGATGCGGATGTCATAGCCTTTATCTATCGGGATGAAGTCTATAACCGCTCGGAAGACAACCCTGATAAAGGGATCGCAGAGATTATCATCGGAAAGCAAAGAAACGGCCCTACCGGAATTGTCAAGCTTGGCTTCCTCGAGAAATATACGAGTTTTGAGAATCTGGCCCGCGCAGAAGAGCCTGTGCATTGATAAGATTGCCACGGCGGCTTGCGCGCCACCTCGCAATGACCCCGTTAGCCTCCTTCGAGGAGGAGGGGTTCCTTTCCTTCATACGTAATAGCCAGACGAAGCTTTTTCAATGCTTGCTTTTCAATCTGTCTCGCCCGCTCCCTGGTAATGTGATATCGATCGCCGATTTCTTGGAGCGTCATGGGATTCTCCGCCATGACCCTGTGTTTGATAATAAAACTCTCTTTTTCACTAAGCTTGGTCATAGCCCCGGTAATATTTTTCTGGACCAGCTCAAGTTCCTGTTTTTTGATCAATCCGATCTCCTGATCTTCCCCTTTAAAAGTGAGGTAATCCATATGGGATGAATCACCTTCATCACTGATAAAGGCATCGAGAGAGAGATCACGGTTGCTTAATCGAAGATCCATTTCTTCGATATCCACCGCCTTTACACCAAGAGAGTCCGCAATTTCCTTGAATTCCGGATTTTTCTCAGAAATAGCTTCCAGCCTTTTTTTCGCCTGGCTTAACTTGAAAAAAAGCTTGCGCTGAGCCTGAGTGGTCCCGATCTTCACCAGGCTCCATGTCTTGATGATATAATTTTGAATGTAGGCACGAATCCACCATACTGCATACGAAATCAGTCGATAACCTTTGTATGGCTCGAATTTCTTGACCGCATGCATCAGTCCGATATTGCCCTCCTGAATCAAATCTGAAAGCCGAATTCCATAATTCCGGTATTCATGAGCTATCTTGACAACAAAACGTAAATTTGAGACGACAAGCGTCTCTGCAGCCTCCAGATCGTTGAACTTTTTCAGATTGACAGCAAGCTTGAATTCCTCTTCCGGTGAGAGAAGTGGAAAGCGATTTATTTCAGAGATATAAAGGTCCAAACTATCGGTTGCTACAGGAAGATCCAATGATTATCCCTCCATTTATTCAGCAAAATCATAAACTTGTGCATCTTATAGAGCGCTTCAACACGGGAGTCAAGGATTTTTTCCATATCTTCCATTGTATTGACAGAAATGGGTGATATGCTTAAGATAACGAAAAAAAAAGTGAAGGGGATACCGTTGAATTACTTGAACCGGGCCATTCTGGAATCAGCGTGCAGCATTGCGTCTCAAATTGATGCCAAGGCAGTTCTTTTATATGCCTACCTTGCGCATGACGCATCATTCATTACCGAACAGCCGTCCTGCTTTTCCACCATTCTCGTTGTCAAGGAGGGTGAAGAAATACCGGAAACATTTCAGAAGCCCACCGCCATACTCAATGTGCCTGATGTTCACCTCACTCGGATCGGCCAAATTAAAATCGCCATTGTAAAAGGGATAGCAACAGGCCTTTTTAAGAAAGGTGATAAAATTGTCTGCCTCAGCGGGGTCCCCAAATTCGGGTATGTAGACAGTTTATTTGTCATTGATGTTGGCAGGGAATTTGAAATACTCACTTCGGAAAATATGGCGGATATGATCAATGATGTTCTTCCGGAAGTTTTCAGTGCAGTTCTTAATCTTTCTCTTGAGCTTGCTGCACAGGGCCGGGAAGGGCGCAAAGTGGGAACGGTTTTCGTTCTCGGTGATCATGAGAAAGTATTGCAATTGTCCCGCCAGATGATCATCAATCCATTTGCCGGGTACCAGGAAGCGGACAGGAATATCCTCAATCCCGACCTTAAGGAGACCATCAAGGAATTTTCGGCCATCGATGGAGCGTTTGTCATCAATGACAACGGTGCAGTCGTAACGGCAGGACGCCATCTCAGCGCGGCCTTGGAAAACAAGGACTTCCCCCAGGGTCTCGGCAGCCGTCATATTGCAGCAGCCGGCATCACAAGCATCACAAAGGCTATTGCCATCGTCATATCCGAGTCTTCGGGCAACGTCAGCGTTTTCAAAAACGGTAAAATGTTTGTGAGCATAGAGAAACCGATAGAATAATGGTGGGGGGTTTATGCGTTTTGACAAATTCACGTTGAAAGTTCAGGAAGGCCTTCAGGAAGCACAGGGATTGGCCAGTCAGAAAGGGCAGCAGGGCGTTGATGTCGAGCACCTTCTTCTGGCGTTTCTTAAACAGTCAGAGAGAGTCACCGGGGAGATATTCAGAAAGATGGGTGCTGATCCTGCAGTCATGGAGAAGGAGCTGCAGAAAAGCATGGACAGGCTGCCGCGCGTTGAAGGGACCTCCCAGCCCTATATAACGCCGCGTCTGAACAAAGTTCTAGACCGTGCCATGACGGAAGCGGCTCAAATGAAGGACGAGTATGTCAGTGCGGAGCATATTCTCCTGGCAGTATCTGATGAAAAAGAAGGCCCCATTGTAAAAATATTCAGGTCCGCCGGCATTACGCGCAATGGAATCCTCAAGGTTCTCCTTGAAATCCGGGGCAATCAGCGGATCACCGATCCCAATCCGGAAGAAAAGTACCAGGCCCTGAAGCGATATGCGAAGGACTTCAATGAAATGTCCCGTAAGGGGCTGTTCGATCCTGTCATCGGCCGGGATGATGAAATTCGGCGCATCATGCAGGTCCTTACCCGCCGGACCAAGAATAATCCGGTTCTCATCGGCGAACCCGGTGTAGGGAAAACGGCCATCGTAGAGGGCCTTGCGCAGCGGATCGTGAATGGAGATGTCCCGGAAACGCTTAAGAACAAGAGGGTTATCGGCCTAGATATCGGTGCCCTGGTTGCCGGGGCGAAATATCGGGGCGAGTTTGAAGATCGTCTCAAGGCCGTCCTGAAAGAAGTCATCGAAGCCGCGGGTGAAATCATCCTGTTCATCGACGAGATCCATACGGTTGTCGGTGCCGGTGCGGCCGAGGGATCCGTTGACG
>JBEKJA010000201.1:0-5668 GCA_050011475.1 Syntrophales bacterium | reverse complement strand
CTTGCGGGCAAAGCGCTGTTTGTCAGCGTGGAAGGACGGCACGGTAGCGGAACCGGGCAGCGACAGGCCAAGTGCCTCAGTCAGCGACTGTAAGGTATTGGCAGTCCCCATAACCTCACAGGCACCTGAACTCGCACAGGTAATGACTTTTAATTTATCGAAGAGGTCGTCGTAAGCCTGATGACCCAATCCTTTCATCTTCGGATCGAAGCGCATCTGCATAATATTGGGGCCGCCCGTGATGAAGATGGACGGCAGATTCAGCCGCGCGGCGGCCATGATCATTCCGGGGATGATCTTGTCGCAACTGGCTATCATAACCATTGCGTCGAAGCGCATACTGCGTACATGCGTCTCGATGATATCTGCAATGAGGTCTCGCTGAGCCAGGACATACCGCATACCTTCGTTGCCCTCCGTAAAACCATCGCAGGGCGCCGGAACATTAAATTCAAACGGTATGCCACCGGCGGTAAATACTCCTTCCTTGACCCGCACGGCGAGGGTATTCAAATGGTTGTGGCCGGGATTGAAATCGGTCTGGGAATTGGCCACTGCTATGATGGGTTTATTGCTTAACTCTTCAATGTCCATGCCGGTTCCCATGCAGATGGTTCTGCGGACAAAGCTCATGGGACCGTCGGTCATTCTGAAGATATCCTGGCTCTTTGGCTTCATAATAAACTCCCTTCGGACGTTGTTTTTTCAGGAAATATTCAAGTTATCTTATTTATTGTATATATGTTCTTATTTTCAACAGATAAAATAAGTTTGGTAATCTTTAGTTTTCGATACTTCATGAATCTATTGACTCGTAGGAGAACTAAATAATGACCTGATATGACAATACCTGCAAAGTGTAATATTATCCTAAGAACACTCAAGGACACAAGCAAAAAGGAATAGGCTCAAAACACGCCTCGATCATGCCTACGAGGAATATATTATGGAAGATTAAATAATCATCAACAGGCGGTTAAAGATCTTACTGAGAGTATTAAAATAGGACCTGACCGAGGAGTGGCATACTACTGCCGAGGAAGTTCTTACTTTGAGTTGGGGAAATACGCTCCGGCAATCGAAGATTTTACAAAGGCGTTAACTCTATCAAAAACTAAATCTGAAAAGACAATGAATCTCATCAGCCTTGCGTCTACTTATTATCAAGCAAAAGATCTTGAGAAAGATAAATTGTACTATCGGAAAGCCATTAAGTTGGAACCTAAGTTGAGGCGCCATCCGGAAATACTAAATGAATATGAATATACTATTCACCCTATGATGGAGAAGACTATAAGCGAGATGATGAGTAGTGAATTATAGAAACTGTAATCATGATTTCAAAAAAGGAAACACTAGAATTGAATTATTTGTCCTAAATGGAACATGACATTAAGTGTCAACTTTGGTATTAACTTCTTCCTGTACTCGTCATAATGATTCTTTGCGAAAGGCAGAAGATTAAAATTGAAAATGCGCTCTGATAATTCTTGACATAACTCCGCAATTCAGTAATCAATTATGCACTTCTTGAGGGGGGCACACCATGGGAAAGGGATGCGATAGTGCTAATTTAGTCACGGCTCCTACATCTTTGTTGTACATTTTATTATCTTGGGCTGCTTCTCCATCACAGCCAGTCATTCCTCAGCAGTCATCATCTCCGATATCCAGGCAACCTGCAATAAAACATTATATAGGCGCAGTGGTTAGATGAAAAGTCGACAGAAAAGACGTTTATTTTTCTTGATTGGCCTACCCGGCCTGATCCTCCTTGCTATTGGGTTGGTCGTGGTTCAGAACAACCTCAAGGATGCCACCGTAGGTGATCAGCGAGTAAGCCAAGATTACCTTCACAGAACCATTACGGATTTTCAGTCCATGGGTGAGCGCTCTTCATGGGAAAAGCAAGCTGCAGCTTGCCTATACCTAGAGTATCATCTCAAGGCCCTTGGTGTTGCTTCAGAGATCCAGACCTATTTCCATGAACAGAAGGAATGGCGAAACATTGTCGCAATCTTTCCCGGAAATAGCGAGCATGCCACTGAACTTCTCGCTGTTGCCCACTACGACTCAATAAGTCGGAACCCCCGCTCCAAATCACCTGGTGCTGATGATAACGCGAGCGGGGTTGCAGTTCTCCTTGAAATGGCACGTCTTCTGCGTACGATACCCCACCAAAGCACTATTCGGCTCGTCTTTTTCTCCAATGAGGAACAGGGTGAGCTGGGTAGTAAGAGTTTTGCCCGCTGGGCTCGGGAAAGTGGGAAAAACATTCGGGGCGTCATAAATATCGATGTGGTAGGCTATGATGCTCCTTGGGCACTTTTTTCGCGAGAACCCTTCTCGATCCTGAATGCAGATTTATCCCCCGTACGTAAGTTCTACATGCTTGCCAAGATGGCGAAGAATCTTGTTTGTGCTTTGGTTGCTGGCCAACGAAGTCTGAAACTTATGGCCCGCTCCCAGGATAGTTCTCTCCTTCCTATCGATGTCAAGGATCAAACAGCCATTGGCCTCGGTCGAGTACGTTGGGATATGGGCAGCACGTGCACCTGAGGTGATGAGACTTCCTTCTGGACAGAAGGCTACCCGGCAGTAACGATCAACTCAGTCTACCTTAATCCCTATCACCACACTCATATGGATACAGTGGATCGGTTAAATCTCAACACAATTGGCCAGACTGCAGAGATAACCATCAATCTGCTTCGATGCTGGGACCAACACCTATAAGATGAATAACAGTCAATTATACGAAGAGAGATCATAAGGGCGGAGTTAGCAAAGATCTCATTTTTTCATTTCAGAATATAATATTAGGAACAAACTCGGACTGAATAACCAAAGGGCTAACCTCAGATCCCATCTTTTGTCTCTCTGACTCAGTTGATACCTAATGCTGGTCTATCTTATATGCATATTCCAATGTGTAATCTTTACTATTCATCATGAATATTTCTCACACTTCGTAGGAGAACTAAATAATGATGACCTGATATGACAATACCTGCGAAGTGTGGTATTATCCTAAGAACACTCAAGGACACAAGAAAAAAGGAATACGGAACAATATACAGGGTGATCAAGGCTATACTGAGATGAGCTCTCCTGGGAAAATTCACCTTTATACAATCTGGAACCATATTGTTTGCTCAAATACTATCGAACAACATGAAGATGTTAGGTTAATGGAGGGCACTGTAAAATGGTTGGTTCTTTATGATGAGGATATATGGGTCGCAGAAAAGAATATACCTATTAATCTGCGAGCATTCTTGCATAAAAGCATAATTTTTGAAAACTCCCTGTTGCATAGTTACATAGCATGCTTGATCGCATGGCCGAGACAAACCAGTTTGCTGAACTTGCCGTCCCCGCTGAAGGCATTTGACGGACATATTTTCAGGCAAGCCTTGCATGTGGGTGGACATGGATGCTTTTTAATGATGGGATCTCCAGGCATGGAGGCATCGGTCACAACTGCCGCCAACCTCAGAAGCGCCCCATAAACTGGATGGTAGACCTGTTCACTCCGCCCGAAAGCACCCAGACCGGCCTTTACAGCGGCATGTTTGAGGGAAAGAAGCCCCCAGGGCTCCAGCCCGTGAAAGACCATCGGGGCGTAGCTCGGCACCGGTACAGCCCGGTATTTCCCATGACCCTCAATAAAAATACAGAGATCAACGGCCAGTGCATCCAGGTTTTTGTAAATCGTGTGGTATGAACGGTGGAGGGTATGGAGGCCGTAGGCAGGAGAAGACAGGACGCCCTTCGGCACGGTAATGCCGAAAACGATAACCGTCTGCGCTCCCTTACAGAGGTCTTCGGGATGATGCTTATCCGGGGCATCCTTGAAACGTTCCACCGGTGCAAACCCCAAGGCATTTACGGTTCTCTTCATTTTTTTGCTGATCGCTTTTTTTAGATCGTTATCCATGACATCTCCCCAATCGTTTCAAGGTTCCGCATCTTATACGGATCCACCTGATGATCGTTAGTGTTTTTACTTTTCGATTTTTTCAGTTCATTGTTTCTTGATGCTCGTGCACTGGAATATACATTTAAATATTAAGCAGTTTTTTAACGTTCAATCCAAGGAGCACTTCAATTTAAGACCAATCGGTCTTTTTTAATGTAAAAAAATTATATCATGATCTCAGAATCAATCATTGCCCCGATCCTGGCAATAGCCTTCTTTCTATACGATTTGTCATTGTATACCTTGGACAGTAAATTCCCTCCCTCCAATATTTCAATGCATGCAACGGCAAATTCTTCCGGATCGACATTCGGACGGATTTCTTTATACTGGATGCCACTTTTCACAATTTCACAAATTATCTTTTTTAATTTATCCACATATTTCCTTACCCTAAACAGCAATTCAGTATCTGTGTCGTCAGCTTCAGTGGCCGTATTTAACAAAGGGCAGCCTCCGGAAAGATATGGTTCATCATACATTTTTCCAAAATACCTAAAAAGGACATGCAGCTTCTCATTAGCCAACTTATCACTCAAAGAGTTTATATCAAATGACTTGAAAACACGGCCAATATTATATTCAAATGCGGCGACAATGATTTCTCTCTTACTTTTAAAATGACCATATACCCCCCCTTTTTCAAGGCCTGTCGCTTTCATAATATCGGATATCGACGTTCCGGCGTAACCTTTCCGGTGGTCATAGTAAACAAATCAGGACGACCAAGGCATGTCAATCGGCATGCCTCTTCCCTCTATTTCTTTCAGAATCCATCTTCTGCCTCATTGCAAAATACCGGTGGCCAATCTCCTTGACTTCTTCCCGCTGCGTCAACATGGCCTGGTGGGACACTTCCTATTTGACAGCTTCCTTGAGGCTCTTTTCGAATGACTAGTAAAGTACCGATTTGATCAATGACAAGGTCCTATTTTTCATAATCAATTAGGATAGGAAATAATCTTTTATGAATTTTACGGAGCCTGAAAAACATTTTGCGGATATAGTCTTTTAACTTCGTTCTACGAATTCCACAATATTTCCATCTGGGTCTTTGACCATGGCAATATACACACCTGGACGAATCTCTGTTTCAGGCAATGCAAATTCAATCCCCTCTTTTTTAAGCTCAGAACATAGTTGGGAGAGATTCTCTATTACGAAGGTTACGTAACGAAATCCCAATTGATTTTCCAGACCGATGATTCCTAGGGGAGGAATTGACTTGGGCTCGATCAATTTGAAGTCACTAGTGCCGAATCGCAGTCGGTGCATCGTTCCAAACCATAAAGGAGTGATTCCCACAAATTCCAGTCCTAAGATATTTTGATAGAAGTTAAGGCTGGCCCTGATATCACTAACAATCACACCAAGATCCATGGACCCTTTTGCTGGTTTCATTATTCTATTATCCTCCTTCCCCTTCTATGCTGATTCTGCTCTTTTCAGCCGATTGCTATCCAATGGCCCAAATTCGTTCGAACGGCAGATAATATGGAAGAAAGCTTCTTGATCATAAAATCATTGGGCAAAGATAGACAAAGAATTTAGTTTTTATTCACCCGTAAAATTCGGTTCCCGCTTCTCAAAGAATGCCGTAAATCCCTCCCTTGCATCCCTCGACTTTGTCACGGCACGGCTTCCTTCCATTTCGGCTTTCGTTCCTTCAGCAAGCCCGCGGTCAAG
>JBEKJA010000200.1:0-5697 GCA_050011475.1 Syntrophales bacterium | reverse complement strand
CGCGGACCGAATCAATGATGATATTGCGGATATTCTTCATCAAACCGGTATCGAGTCGGTTTCAATAGCCCCCGAGGCGGGGAGCCAGCGTTTGAGAAATGTCATTAACAAGGGGCTAACTGAGGAAGATATTCTAGAAGCCGCCGAAGTGTTGGCGGCTCATGACATTTTGAACCTTCGTCTGTATTTTCTGGTCGGGCTTCCGACAGAGACGGATGAAGATGTGATGGAGATCGTCAATCTGGTCAAGGGGCTTCAGCACAATATACGACGGCGCTGGAAAGGGGCCCGGCGATTCCATAGAATTATGCTTAGCATCAACCAGTTTATCCCCAAGGCTGCCACTCCATTCCAGTGGCATCCCCTGGAAGATATTCGGATCGTCCGGAAACGGATTCAGGAGATTGAAGTCACATTCCGACATGATTCAACGGTCCGGGTAATCCACGATGTGGCCAAGTGGAATTATCTTCAGGCCCTTCTTTCACTGGGTGACCGGCGTGTCGGCTCCATCCTTCTTGCTGCACATCGTCTCGGAGGGAACTGGCCCAGGGCCTACCGTGAGGTCCCCATCAATCCCGACTTCTTCGTCTACCGGATGAAAGGGGCAGACGAGATTTTTCCCTGGGACTTCATTGATCATGGAGTTAGTAAATCACTGCTCCTGAAGGAATACGAACGAGCCCTTACATGAGGGCCCGTTATACCTCTTGAATCTCTGATACTTCTGATTTGACAAGCCGCCTATTTCGTGCTACGAAATTTCAAAAGGTAATACGGGAGGAAATGGTGTCAGAGATTGTTCGCTTTGGCGTTTCTCTGGAAAAAAGTCTGCTTGACCGCTTCGACACCCTGATCCGTGCGCGCAATTACACAAACCGCTCTGAGGCCATTCGCGATCTTATCCGGGAGGAACTCGTCGAAGAGCAGTGGAAACAGGGAGGCAGGTCGCCGGTACGGTCACCCTGATATACGACCATCACCAGCGAGATTTACTGGTCCGGATCACGGATTTGCAGCATGACTTCCAGAAAGTTATTATTTCCACCCAGCACATTCATCTCGATCATGACCATTGCCTGGAAATCGTTGCCGTCCGGGGTGCCGCAGGCGATGTTCTGAGGCTGGCCCATTCACTGCGCTCCATCAAGGGTGTCAGACATGGCTCCCTCAGCATGTCCAGTACGGGAAAGGAGATAAAATAACTGCATATAGATCCTGAATCAAGTTTAGGATGATGGTGCATAGGAGCATTCCATGCATATTCCTGACGGATATCTCAGCCCCCAGACTTATATTCCGCTCTATGGCGTATCCGCGATTTTTCTTGGGGTGGCGCTCCGAAAGGTTCGAAATAATCTATCGGTGCGGCAAGTCCCATACATCGCCATGGCGGCAGCCTTCTCTTTTCTAATACAGATGTTCAATATCCCGGTCCCGGGGGGGACAACCGGCCATGCCGTGGGAGCGGGAATCATTGCGATCCTGCTTGGTCCATGGACGGCGGTCCTGGCGGTCTCGGTCGCATTGATCATACAGGCCGTTGTTTTCGGAGACGGCGGCATCACGGCAATCGGGGCAAACTGCTTCGACATGGCTATCGTGATACCCTTTGTATCGTATGGCGTTTTTCGCATACTCCGTGGAAGAGCGCAGAACGGCATGCGATATAATGCAGCCGCCTTCTTTGCCGGGTATATCGGATTAACCGTGGCCTCTGTTTGCGCCGGAATCCTTTTCGGTATTCAGCCTCTTGTCGCGCATGGTCCGGATGGGCGGCCTTTGTTTGCCCCCTATCCCCTTTCCATTGCCGTACCTGCCATGGCCCTCGAACATCTGCTCCTGTTCGGCCCCCTGGAAGGGTTCACAACCGTTCTTGTCCTCCGGTATATATCCGCCCGCCGGGCGGAGCTTGGTGAAGCAATTGGAAAGATATGATATGAAAGCCATTGAGAAGAAATTGTGGTTGATTCTTTTGGCCTTGGCCATCATAAGCCCTCTTGGGATTATCCTGCCGCGATTATTCAAGGCAAGGGGTGCCTGGGGAGAGTGGGGACCGGAAACCATTGCTAAAATGATCGGCTATGTACCGGAGGGTCTCAAGCGGATGGCCTACTTCTGGCATGCACCCATTTCAGACTATTCACTTGGCGGCGAAGGGACTTCACTGGTATGCGAAGTTCTTTATTATACCGGATCGGCTCTTCTTGGCATAGTTCTGACTGCTCTACTGGTGTGGCTGATCACGAAAATTGTGCGAAATCATGAAAAATAATCTTCCCCCCTTCCTTCTCATGCACGCTGCCGACCTGTCAACTTCCATGGAAGGGACCATTCGGGAATCCTTCCTTGAGAAGGGAATCAACAGTATTTCCCGTCTGATTCAAACCGGTCTTTCCCATGCGGGAGGAGATGAATCGCCCGGCCTTTTCCAGGGGCTGGATGCGAGGATCAAGCTCGCATTTCTCCTATCCTTTCTCATTGTGATCAGCCTGAAACATTCTGCGGCACCTCAACTGGCCATCACCGGAATCATCACGGTTGGCATGATTCTTTCGCGTCTTCGTCTTAGATGGATCGTGAAGCGCGTTATCCCTTTTACCTTCTTTTTCGGTTTTATCATAGCCTTACCCGCATCCCTCAATATGGTAACGCCGGGGAAAATCGTCGTCCCTGTAGTGGATCTCTCCATGGACTACAATTTCTGGATCTATCATATTCCACGGAATATCGGTTTTACTCGTGAAGGCATTGAAATGGTAACCATCCTCAGCCTCAAAGTAATGAACTCCTTGGCCCTTTCCTGGCTGATCATTTCCACAACCCCCCTTTCTGAGATTATGAGGGCGCTAAAAGTATTTTATGTGCCTGACGGGTTTCTCCTTATTGTTACCCTGTCGAATCATTATATCTTCAGCCTGAGCCGGACGGTCCTCGATATGTACCAGGCAAGGCGCAGTCGGACTATCCGTCCTCCCGCACGGGGCGAGGGGCAGCGATGGATTGCCGGACGGATGGTCCATATTTTCGAGAGGAGCATTGCCCGTTATGAAGTGGTATACAAGGCTATGCAAGGGCGCGGTGTGTCCGAATCATACCATCTACCCGGATTCTTCCCTATGGCGGTCCGCAGCCGCGTGGCTGGACTAGTTATGACCGCCGTAGGCATTTTACTTTTATTCATATAGAACAATGCTTATAAAAACCATTCTGTCTGTCGAAAGCGTCAACTATGCATATCAGCGGCGCCTCCACGCCCTTTCAGGAGTATCCCTCGATGTGAAAGACGGAGAAATTCTCGCTGTCATCGGAGCAAACGGGTCGGGCAAGTCTACACTCCTGCAGATCATGAGCGGTTTGATCCTGCCGGATAGTGGACGCGTCTTTTTTCGTGAAAAAGAAGTGAATGGACAGAGCTTGCGGGAAAGGTCCTTCATCAGCTTCTTCCGATCCCGGATGGGGTATATTTTTCAGGATGCCGACGTCCAGCTTTTCTGTCCCACGGTTCTCGATGAACTCATGTTTGGTCCGCTGCAGCTCGATCTTCCAGAGCAGCAAGCCAGACAGCGTGCTGAATCCATTATGGATCTGCTTGAAATCTCCCACCTCGGCGACCGATCCTGCCATATGCTCTCCGGTGGAGAAAAGAAGCGGGTGTCCCTGGGCGCCATCCTGACCATGAACCCCGAGATGATCCTTTTCGACGAACCCACGGGTGGCCTTGATCCGAGAAGCCAGGTTTTTTTCATGGAATTGTTGATTGCACTGCATGAGGCGGGCAAAACACTCGTCATTGCCACACACGACCTTTCCCTTGTCGGGGAATTAGGATGCCGGGTTGCTGTCCTGTCGGAAGCGCACAAGGTTGAATGCATAGGTGCCGCCGAGGAAGTCCTCCGCGATGAGGCGCTGCTGCTGCGCGTCAACCTGGTGCATGAGCATCGCCATTACCACGAAGGGCGCATCCATAGTCATATTCACTCGCATTTTCCTTTCCACCGCCATGGCGATGGATAAAAAGACTGGAAAGGAGCAGCCGTTTATCTATGACGGCCGGGCATATGGAAAATCAAAATAACTGGCGCTGGCAGATGGCCCACCGCATTCACAGCGTTGAGACGCTTCGAAATCTGTTCTCACTGGAGCATGAACGGCTGTCCTCACTGAATGAAGTTTCCAAAAAACTTTCCTGGGCCATAACCCCGTACTACCTTTCCCTCATTCAGGCAAAAGGGTGGGATGATCCCATTGGCCGCCAGTGCCTGCCGGATGTACAGGAAATAAATAACAAGTGTGGCGAGGATGATCCTCTTCAGGAAGCAATGAGCATGCCTGTGCCCGGCCTCATCCACCGGTATCCGGATCGATGCCTGGTCCTGGTCACGCGGGTATGTGCGGTATATTGCAGGCACTGCAACCGCAGGCATCTCTGGGGCAAAAAGCCGCAAAGCCTTTCCATGCGGGCCTGGCAGGGCATCCTTTCTTATATTCGGCAGAATCCGGAAATCCGCGAAGTGATTCTTTCCGGTGGAGATCCGCTGACCCTGGCCGATGATATCCTCGACAGGATACTTGGCGATATTCGGGATATACCGCATGTGGAGATACTCCGGATCGGCAGCCGGGTGCCCGTGGTCATGCCTATGAGGATCACGCGGGACCTCTGCACTATCCTTAAGCGCCACCGGCCTTTGTGGCTGAACACCCAATTCAACCATCCTACTGAGATAACGCCGCAATCCATGAGAGCCTGTGAGATGATTCTTGAGAAGGCGATCCCTGTATCAAACCAGACAGTATTGCTGCGGGGTGTGAATAACAGCTTCGAAATCTTGCGCGAGCTTTTCTACGGAATTCAACGCATTTCCGTAAGGCCCTATTACCTCTTTCACTGCGACCCGGTCCGCGGTGCGGACCATTTCCAGACAGATATTCAAGAGGGTTTTTCAATCATGAATCGCCTCTGGAAATCCTGCTCAGGCCTGTGCCTGCCCCGTTACATTATCGATCGGCCGGAAGGCAAAACCCTAGTCTGTGGTTGGCAGTTGGCAGGACATAATGACCAGGGCGATCAGTAAGCCGATTCCTGGCAATCCCAGATATTTTTTGACAAATGGACGTAAATTGATTAGATAACGGCGCTAACCGGCGATTTAACGCCGGTCAACCCGTGCGAGGAGACAGATGTATGTATACGGCCAGTGATTTAAGAAAAGGAATCCGGCTCAAAATCGATGGGGAGCCTTATATTGTTACGGAATTCAACTTTGTAAAACCAGGTAAAGGGCAGGCCCTGTACCGGACGAAACTGAAAAACATGATCACCGGAGCACAGTTTGAAAGGACTTTTCGTTCCGTGGACAATTTTGAATCCGCTGATTTACAGGAAAAGAAAATGCAGTACCTCTATCAGGACGGAAACGGGTATTGCTTCATGGACAACCAGACATACGACCAATTATATCTCACAGCGGATCAGGTTGGTGATGCAAAAAACTTTCTTATTGAAAATCTCGAGGTACAGATACTCCTTTTCGAAGATAAACCACTCGATCTTAGTTTGCCGAATTTTGTTGATCTGAAGATAGTCGCGGCGGAGCCCTGGGCGAAAGGTGACTCCGTAACAGGCAATCAAAAACCAGTTAAGCTGGAGACAGGTTACCAGATCCAGGTACCTTCCTTTGTTGAGGAAGGCGA
>JBEKJA010000199.1:0-5701 GCA_050011475.1 Syntrophales bacterium | reverse complement strand
GGCGCACCGCTGGTTACCATCACCATGTTCGTTCAGGTTGTTGCAGTAACATTACTCCCGGCAGCATTGGTATTTCTTCTTCTTTTGCTGAATGACAAGCCTCTCATGGGAGAACATGTCAACGCCCGCTGGGAAAATATCATGAATTGGTCGATCGTCGCTTTTGTAGTCCTGATGTCGTCTTTGATGGGCATTGGCACAATTTTTCCGGACCTTTTCAAATGAGCGCCCAGGAGGTCAAACTATGACAGAACTGAATCAAAAAATAAAAGTCCCCGATCTGCCCCAGGGAATTGGCAGTTTCCGTTTTGTATATTTCTCCGAGCTCCTCAAGCGGCCTGTCTGTATCGGCAAGATCAAGAATCGCATAGGAAAGCTTACAGATCTCGTGTTTCTTGTGACAGAACCCTATCCGGAAGCCGTGGGTATTTATATTGAGCATGGATGGGGCAAGCCGACGACATTCATCCCTTGGGCAAGAGTGCTGCGGATTGAAGACGATGCCATCTTTGTCCTACCTCCTGACGATGGCGATACCTATCCGTCTTTTGTCGACCAACCCGGATGGATCCTTCTGGATAAACACCTGATGGGGCGGACGGTTGTGGACATGGATGACCGCAGGGTGGAAGTGGTCAATGATGTCCACCTTCTGGAAGCCAAAGGACGACTTCTGCTGGTCCATGTGGATATCTCCTTCAACGGTTTCCTGAGGCGGTGGGGATTGGGTAAGCTGAACTGGATCAATGACGATTTTATATCCTGGAAATATGTCCAGCCTCTTTCAGTAGAGGATGCGGTCTCGACAGACAGGGTGTCACTATCCGTCACGCGCAAGCAGATTCATGAACTGCCCAGCGAAGACCTCGCCGATATGCTGGAAGAACTCGATGATGAAGAGCAGCAGGCCCTATTTTCTGTCCTTGATACCGAAAAAGCTGCCGATACCCTGGCAGAGGCGGAACCTCGCGCCCAGCGACAGATTATCGCCAACCTGCGGCGGGAGAGGGCCCGCAGCATATTCTCCGAGATGACCATTCCCCAATTGGCCGGCCTGTTCTCGATCCTCCCACATGATTATGTTTCCGAGTTGACGGCCCTGTTGACCAAGGAACAGGCAGACAGAATCAATGCTATTCTCTCTGAACGGGAGGCCACAGCCCAGGGAATCATGTCGCAGGATTTTCTGGCCATGCCGAAGGAAACCCGTGTTGATGAAGCCCTTGTAAAAATCCGTAGCTCGGGCATGGAACCGGAAAGCATTTCATATATTTACATCGTCAATGAAAGCGGACGCACGCTATCCGGCGTAGTCGATCTCCGTGAGCTGATGCTGGTATCTGATCATCTTGCTCTTGGTGAAATCATGACTGAACCTGTAGTCACAGCAGAAGAGGATGACGCACAGGAAGATCTCACGGAGATGTTTGCAAAATATCATTACCGGATGATCCCTGTTGTGGACGGCCAG
Source organism: Syntrophales bacterium (assembly GCA_050011475.1). Lineage (GTDB taxonomy): Bacteria > Desulfobacterota > Syntrophia > Syntrophales > JBEKJA01 > JBEKJA01. Next base: position 4,230 of record JBEKJA010000199.1, on the reverse strand, counting down.
GACCACATCCTGGGAGTCATTCGTTATAACGATGTGATGAAGGGTGTGGAAACCCGCATTAAGATATAATATGGCAGGAGGTCACCATGCCGCGCGTTCAGATGACAAGAACAACAAAAATAGCTTTGTATTTTCTGAGATTTTATTTGATTTTTCTCGTGATCCTGATCTTCGTCCGTTTTTTCAGAACATTTTAACATCGTCAAGCAATCTTGACAGGACGGCTCCACAAGAGATACCATCCATACCATACCAGCCAACAAGTATCCGGGAGATTTACACAATGGAAAAGAAAGGCGCCCTGAAGGAACACGTTTCTTACAACGAAAAGGATCAACTCCAGGAGAAGAAATATACGCTCCATGGAAAGATGGAGGGTGAATACCTTTCTTTCTTCGGAAACGGCCAGATCATGGTCCAGCTTCATTTCCACAATGGCTTGAAAGAAGGGGAGGGAGTTTCTTACTTCAAGGATGGGCGCATCCGGGAGAAGGGTACTTTTAAACATGATCGGCTGGACGGATCGTATGTATGCTATTATGAAGACGGACAGCTTCGTGAGGAGGAAAATTATCTGAATGGAAAATTGGAAGGTGCCTATCGCCTGTATTACCGAAACGGTCAGTTAAAAGACGAAGAGAATTTTAAGGATGACATGCTCGATGGGCCTTACAAATCATATTACAAAAATGGCCAAATCAAGGACCAGGGCACCTTCATAACGGATAAGCGCGATGGGGATTATATTTCATACTATAAGAGCGGCCGTGTAAAAGAAAAAGCTTCTTACCACAACGGCCGGCTGATAGGAAAATTCATCACATACGATGAAAATGGCAACAAGATTAAAAGTTCAGCTGAGGCGGATGGAGCGTTCCTCGATGAGGACGAACTTGCAGAAAAGGAAAAATTGGTGGATAATTTACTGAGGGATCTCGAGCAATTCAAAAGTGAGCATAAGGAAGAATCATGATTCAGACCATTCTTATCCCGGTGGACGGATCCGACCACAGCAAGACGGCAATAGACTACGGAATTTACATAGCTGAAAAGCTTGGAGCGGAACTGATCGGTTTGCATGTCATAGACATCCGCCTTATGCAGGGACCCATCGTCGGTGATGTGACGGGAACTATCAGCCCGCCGCTTTACCAGGATGCCGTCGCGACAGTGGAAGCATCCCTCGAAGGACGTGCCGATTCCATCTTGAAAGACTTCCGGGAACGCTGCAGCAATAAAGGACTGTGCCGTGAAGTGAAAAAGGTGGTTGGTGTGATCGATGATGCAATTATGGAGGAAGGGAAAAACGCTGATTGGATTCTTCTCGCGCAGCGCGGGAAACACTTTCATATCGATGACGGCGCTATTCTTGGTTCAACCGCAGAATCTGTCGTACGCCACTCGGGTAAGCCCGTTCTTGTCACACCGGAAAACTTTATGGAAATTGAAAGTATCGCTCTTGCCTATGACGGCAGTCAACCAGCGGATCATGCCTTGGAGCTTGTCATCGCTCTATCGGAAAAAGCGCTTTGGCCACTTACGGTGATCACCATCTCCTCAGACTCCAGGGAAGCTGACAGCATTATCAGGAAGCTTGAACGCCGCCTGGAATCCCTTACCATCGAAGCAGAAACGCTGATCTTTACAGGAAAAGAAGATAAGATCCTGCTAAATTTTATCCGGGAGGGTTCTGTAGAAATGATCGTTATGGGTGCATTCGGCCATAACCGCCTCCATGAATTTTTCCTGGGAAGCACGACTTCCTCAGTAATCCGCAAGAGCCAAATTCCTGTCCTGTTGACTCGCTGAAGTATCACACCACATTCATACCCTTTGTGAAAATATTTCTTGAAATTTAAATATAAGTAATATACTATTATAATATCATGAATAAATATTACATCATAAATAACCTCTTTGAATTCCATGGCACCAGGGGGAGTCTGATACATGCGCGAACATCTGATGAAGCTCACACAGTCGGTCTGGACATTTTGTATACAGATGCAGAGTCACATCGTTGAACAGGCAGCCACCCCGAGTCAATCAACGGAAAACTTTAGCTCCACACCAATCGATCAAAAAATATTTCAGGCGTGGATAGATGTCTATACTGAAGTGTTTCAGCCCAACTTTCACATACCTCAGCTTGGTCTTTCACGCTTTTACCAGGAGCGCACCAATCATCTCAGCAATCAGTTCAATCTCTTTCAGGCAAGCGTCTCTAAGCTTATCAATCTCATGCACATGCACATGAAGGAATCTTTCAACTCAATTAAAGAAAAGATAGGAGAAGCATCAGGCTGACAGAATACCTTAAAGAATAAGTCGGAAACAATCATTTCAACGGGAACAGACCGAATTCCGACTTGATCTGTCTTCTCAGCACGGGGAGAAGATCGTGCCGGGTGAGGTCGCAGTACAGTGGGGTAATCGTGATAAATCCCTGACTGAGTGCCAGAGCATCAGTTTGCTCGTCATCATCTTCGTCCAGATGGGTTTCTCCCGCCAGCCAGTAATAGGTATTATCTCTGGGATCTGTTCGCTTCTCAAAGCTCTCTACAAGACGTGCTCTGCCCTGCTTGGCCACCATGACGCCCTTGATCTCCTCCTCGGGAAGTGCGGGGATATTCACATTGATGGCTACATTTGACATCGGGTGCTTCTGTATGAAAGTTGCCATTTTTAGCGCAAATTTGGCAGCGAAGGAATAATCCGCTTCATGGTGGGTATTGAGGGATACCGCCATTGAGGGAACACCGAGCACTACCCCTTCGGTAGCAGCGGATACTGTACCGGAATATATCACGTTGATCCCGACATTAGCGCCGCAGTTGATCCCTGAAACCACGAGGTCCACAGGACCGCCGACAAGCTCTTTCACTCCAATCTTCACACAATCCGACGGTGTTCCTGCCACGGCATAGCCGAGAAACTGTCCATTCTTACGGGCCGGACGCACCATCAGGGGCCGCAAAATCGTAATCGCATGGCCCACAGCGCTCTGTTCCACCTCGGGAGCCACGATCAGGCATTCTGCAACTTTTGACAACTCCTGGTAAAGAGCGGACAGGCCCTTGGCATAGATCCCATCGTCATTCGTTAAAAGGTATCGCATTATTTCACCTGAATCATCTGACCGTTACGAATGGTAATCAAAAAGACTTCTTTGCTCGATTGACGTTTTTCATCAAAAGAAATTCCACCCGTGGCTCCGTGAAAATGACCGGTATTGGCAATACCCTGGCGCAGTTGATCCCGTGTTTGTATTTTTGGATTTTCAAGAACCTTCATTATGATTTTGATTGTATCATACGCCATTGCTTCACGGCTACCTGGGTCACGCCCGGTTTCAACAAAAAAATGGTCGGCAAAGTCGGCTGCTTCCGGATTAAAGCTATTTACACAAAAGCTGTCTACAAAAAAAGCGCCTTCATAATATGCAGCATCATTTTTCAACAAAGCACGATCATTCCAGCCGCTTGTACCAAGCAACCGTATACCTTTCAATCCATAAAACGCAAGTTGAGGAACTATCATCCGAACCGCCGGATATGCATCAGGGATAAAGAAACCCTGAAATTCGACATTCATTCTTGTTTCACTCTTAGCCTGCTCGGGAATACTATTGGATACGACTGGCGGTGGAATCATCGCCTGGATTTCCTCTCTGAAATCTGTTTGGTCGGCCTTGTAGGAGCGGATGAAGGCTATTTTCCCTCCTCGATGTTGGACCTCTTCCCGAAAAATACTGGCCTGAATACTTTCCTCGGGTTTATCAGGGTAAAGGATGGCAAATGAGTTTATATGTTGTGTATCCATGGCATAGCGCACAAGGGTTAAAATCTGTTGTTTCTGGTCCGGGTAGTGACGGAATATGAAATTCCCTTCGTCTGTCACCTTCTCCACAGGAGTCTGAATAATCATCGGAACTTGCCATTTCTGTGCTTCCCTGGCGGCAGGTACGGCATCCGGTCCATCAAGAAACGCAATAATACCTATAACTTTTTGCTGATGGGCCATACGTTCCACTATGGAGGGGATAGCTTTATCAGTTTTCCCTAAATCCTTTATTACCAACTGCAGCGGAAGTTTTCGATTCTCATCCAATACACCGGATGACAGGATGACAGCATCGAGTATGCTTTGCCCGATATGCGATTGGGGACCGGTAAGCGGTAAAATACAGCCTATACTGAAGCGGTCCACCTCACGTGACACTATTCCGAC
>JBEKJA010000198.1:0-7650 GCA_050011475.1 Syntrophales bacterium | reverse complement strand
GTTCGAGTATCCAAAGATCGACTATGGAACCGTTCCGGTTTAATTATAGGGGAGGCATGGCTTCCCTTGCAGTGGCTCTTCAGGGTGATTGGATAGACTGTAAGGTTGGGATGTCCGTATATTAAATAAAAGATGAACAATCATAACGGAAGGAGGTCTTCCAGATGTATAAAAAGATCCTTGTTCCCCTTGATGGTTCAAAACTTGCCGAGTGTGCTTTGCCCCACGTAGTGAACCTTGCCAAGGGAGATGCGGTCGGAGAGGTTATCCTTTTAAACGTTGTTGAGATTCCGTCGGTATGGATGGCGGAAGGCCTTGACTTTATAAGCATCAAGAATGCTCAATTCTCGAAAGCGCAAAAGTATCTTGCCAATCTTCAGTCTCAACTCAGCTCGGAAGGTATAAAAGTCAAAGCAGAAGTACTGGAAGGGAAAACAGCTCAATCTATCATTGAATACTCAAAGGAAAAAGCTGTAAATCTCATTGTCATTGTCACTCACGGCTATACTGGAATAAAGCAGTTGATGTTCGGTAGTGTAGCACTGAGAGTCTTACATGATGCCCATATACCCGTGCTTCTGATCAGGCCCGAGAGGGACTAGTGTCAGGGTTTTGTAGTCTAACATGTTGACATTTCTATAAGGTGTAATCAGGTGACAATCGAAGAACATTACAGAGAAAAATACAAATCAGGGGATACAAAGTGTGGGCCGGCTGGCCTGCTGCATCGAAGTTGACGGGCTTCTGGACGGGAGTTCACCCCTGTTTGATAAGGCTAAAAAGCTAGGATATTCGCTCGTTCGAGCTATCCAGGAAAAGAAAATCTTTGCAGACCAGGTGAAGGAGCAAGAACAGCGAATGGATTACTTCCGTCATGTTATGCTTAAACGGCGGGAAAGGTGGAGTTGGGAATATGATTACTGGAAAGACAAAGGTTGGCTCTGAAGGCCTCATTGAATGAGGGTAGAATCAGGAGGAATCATGAAAAAGTCACTTGGCTTGGAGCAAAAACTATCATTTATCCAGCGCCGGTACTGGTTGTCGGTTCGTATGATGGGAGTGGGAAGCCGAACCTAATGACGGTGGCCTGGGGAGGTATATGCTGTTCATCCCCGCCGTGTGTTGCCATATCGCTGAGAAAAGCAACTTACACATACGGCAATATCATTGAACAGAAAGCATTTACAGTTAACATACCTTCGGAACAATACATTGAAGTGGCCGATTACTGTGGGCTCGCATCGGGAAGGAAGGTCGATAAGTTTGCAGTAACCGGATTAACTCCGATAAGAAGTGCGTTGGTAAATGCCCCCTATGTTAAGGAGTTTCCAGTTATCCTCGAATGTGAGGTAATACATAGCCATGAAATCGGCTTGCATACGCAGTTTTCGGGAAGATAGTAGACCTCAAGGCAGAAGAAGAAGTGTTAAATGTGGATGAATCGTTATCTGTACAAAAAGTGAAGCCGATTCTGTATACTCCTGGATATGGTTATTATTTCGGTGTCGGCAATGAGCTCGGGAAAGCGCATTCCATAGGAAACAAAATCAGTAAGAATTGAATATCCAGATGATCGGGGGGCCTATGTTTGAAGGACTTTTTCAACCACTTCATTTGCTGGTGATATTGATTATTGTCCTAATCATTTTTGGACCTGGTAAACTTCCGGAAGTAGGATCAGCCATTGGCAAGGCAATCAGAGGGTTCAAGAAAGCAATGAGTGATGTTGATACTGCTATGAAAGATGATTCAACTCAAAACAAATCGGAGAATACCCAAAAAACAGATGATCACAACCAAAGTATCACCAAAGGGGACCAAACAAAATGAGCATAGCCAAAAAAGAAATCACTGATCTGATTTACGACAAAATGGGAACCTCCAAGAACGAGTGCAATAAAATTGTTGAGAGTTGACATTATCAAGGATGAACTTATCCGTGGGAATGATGTAATGATTTCTGGATTCGGTAGGTGGTCCGTTAAAAAGAAAAGAACGAGGACTGGAAGGAATCCTCAAACTGGTAAATCAATGACAATTAGTGCTCGTAAAGTCGTTACCTTTAAGGGTTCTGCAAAGCTAAGAAACAAAATTAACAGTAGATATTAAGAAAGCCCCAAAAAGTTTCTTCCTGTAATCTCTTAAATCGGATTTCTGGTTCGAATAGCAGATTACAATCAGTATTTGTTGGTAATGAAAGAAGCAGAACCAATCGACTCTAACTTTCTTATAATATCATTCCTGCCTTACTGGACCTATATTCACGTGGCGGTGGGACACGGATTCGAACCATGTCCCAGATCCAAGACTGATAAGACATGTAAACAACTAATATAACGGTAGTTTAATGCATAGTATTATCAATAAAAGAATTTTTTGCCATGTTATATTTGAACTGATGAAGAAGATACGCAAATCAAGAAGTGCGTACCTTCTTCATCATAATAGGGGCGGTGATGACAATTAATGATCACGGAGTATGATTAGCCGAAAGTACCTCGATGATGTATTGATAGATTTGCATCATATCCTGATCAGAAATGTTCTCTTTTGAAAAAGCGGGCATGATACCCTTCGATCCGTCTGGTCTCAAAGGATTTCTATTGAACTTTGTGAAGATTTCCTGGCTTTTAAGCATCGGAGAACCGATCACAGGGATTGAAGGATTGATAATATCGCCCCCGTTAGGATGGCAAGATGCACAGTGCTTGGCATAAAGCCTTTCTCCATCTGCAGATTTATTGGATTCAGCAGGATTGTTTTCGGAAAAAACTGGATAGACCCCAACATATCCTATTGCAATCATGATGACGATACAGAAGAAATAAAATGCAGACTTTTTCATAATGCCTCCACAGTTCCCATTTTTTTATAAAACTAGTTACCGGTGAGAAACACCATTAGCAAACCCCACTCTGAGTATATTTTAGCATGGCCAATCAGCATATAAAAGATATATTTATCCTGATATTTATGAATTCATCCCAAAAACTAATAATGTATTAAATAAATTCTTGACTCCGTAAAGATCGGTTTTGTAAAAAATATATAAAATCCCAACACATTAGGTGTTTCCAAAATATGAGAAAATTGGCAAAAAATGAAAAAAACATATAGAATAAGAACATTATTTGAATTTGTAATATATCCTGACATTTATGACTAGGATGCAGGTATTGAGACCAGAGGAAGATTCATCATTGATCCTGATGGTGTTGTTCAGGGATAAGAGGTACTCATAACTCCCGTGGAAAGAAACGTTAGTGAATCCATTCGACGAGTTCAGGCATTCCAATTGGTTCGTAAAAGCAAGGGAACGGAAGCAACACCTTCATGGTGGAAGCCTGGTAAAATGATATTTAAACCTGGGTAGGATCTCATGGGTAATGTCTGGAAGGTGTGGAAAACCGACATGGCCTTGACTGATTAAAAAGAGAATTGCTCACTATTGACTAACAAACCCCCAAAACCGCCTCATGAAACCAAGGGAGGATTTCTTTTTTAAATCGTAATCCATGGATACAATGGCAAAACGATTATCACACTTAACAGGAGTTATCGTCTATCTTCCTCTGAAACGTTGTACATCTAAAATTTCCTATCTATTTAATATTATATGGTATAAATGCTAAAAAGTCATTAATATCTCTCTGATTCACCTAATACGTAATTCAAATAGGTAAAGCATAGGGGAATATTTAGTATTGTGTTATCTAATATGCAGAGTAACATATAAATTAAAGGTTTTTTTCATCGCGATAGACACACCCATCTGACCGATGAAAGAGCTATCTCGCCCTCCCAACAACGTCCAACTCCATATCGACGTGGTGGGCGGACGTTGTTGTTTTTCAGTATGGCTAAGCAGGTCTAAAACATTGTTGTCAAGGAACCCGCTATGAGTTGTTTAGCGGGGGTGAGAAGAAAGTTAAAAAAAAACTAACCCGATTCGGTGGGCGAGTTTTATCGACCATGGTTTTTACCGTGTTAGGGCAGGGTCAGAAGTGGCTTTGCCTTTTTTATACTTCAATCCAGTATAGATACAATTTACATCAGACGATAAACATCAGCACCATACCTAACATTTTACTGTCAATATCCCTTTGACATGCAAAACCGTTCTTCTTATATATTTTTTAGAAGCATAATGGTTTGTCTGCTTGTGTTGTTATTGTATTAATAGCTTTATGCCGGGTTAGGGCATAGACGGTAAGATTCAGAGGATTTAAAGAACCCTGTTGACTTATACCAAGGATTTCTTTATCTTATTATTGAAGTCTGGTTCCCGGGAATGAATTGAGAAGGATTGCTGCGTGATGACAGGCTTCGGCAATATATGGAAAACCATAGACATCGGGGGTGTCTGGAGGCGTATTGCATCCGGGGGAGCAGGATACCATGCACTGCTTTTGTTTTTTGGCCTGATGGCGGTTGTCGGTGCTGCTGCAGGAATTCATGCTCTTTTCATTGTCGGATCCCGCCATGGGTATGCTACATATCGAGAAATCCCCCTGGCCCTTCTCATATCCACCTATACTTTCTTTATCGGCGCTTCCACGGGGATCTATATTATTTCTTCCTTTGGCCATGTGTTCGGCTTCAGAGAGCTCATGCCGATTGCCAAGAGAACGATTTATCTTTCCATTATTACCGTTCTTGCCGGTTATATGTCCATTGGTCTCGAAATTGAAAATCCTATCAGGATGTTTATTTACGTTGTCCTATCCCCGAATCTGAGATCCAATATCTGGTGGATGTCCGCACTCTATGCCTTCTTCCTGTTCTTCATGGTGATCGGATTCTTCCTGCTACTTGTGAAGAAGTACAGAGTGGCCGCTATTGCCGGATTTCTGGCCGTGGTCTCAGTCATAGCGGCGGACAGCAATATGGGCGGCATCTTCGCCATGATGCATGGGCGCCAATTCTGGTATGGTCCGTTTCTGCCTGTTTACTTTATTGCATCAGCCATGATGACGGGCTGCGCTTTTATAATGTTCTTTACGCTTTTGGCATATAGAATCAAAAAAGAGCCATTAGAGACAGGAACTGCAAGATCCATTGAATTCATAAGAACCTTGTCCATTCTCATGGTGGCCATCATCATGTTTTTCACATTCTGGAAGATCCTGACCGGTATAGTGGGAGACCCGCAAGAGATCGAAAACATGCGGATATTGATCGCCGGTTCTTATGCATTTAACTTTTGGGTATTTGAGATTCTCTGTGGAATGGTCGTTCCTTTTATTCTGCTTCTTGCATCGAAAGGGGAAAGATACATCCTGATGCTGATCGCGTCAGCCATGATGATTATTGGCATCTTTTTTATACGCCTGGATCTGGTCATCATCGGCCAGATTGTTCCGATGTATTTCGACTTGGGAGTCAAAGAATTTGACCATCTCCACACTTATTGGCCCTCTTTACACGAAATTCTTGTCGTTCTTGGATGTGTCGGCTTTTGCTGTTTCGCATATCTCTTAGGAGAAAAGATCTTCGATGGATTCAAGGAGTCGGACCAATGCCTCTCGCCGGAGGCTATCGACAATAACCACGCAGAGGAATTACAGGTACAACAATGAGTAGCGGTCCAACCAGTAATAATCCGAGGCAAAAAGATGCGGAATGCCTTCCCGATGTGGAGCGGCGAAACATATTAAGGAAAATCATGCTAGTTGGAACGGGTGTCTTTGCAGGCGGTACGATTCTTTCTCTCATATCCAATGTGCGAACCATTTTTCTGTCAGACGCATATAAAGATATATACCCATACAAGCCCCATTACACAATGATGATCCGGCAGGATAGATGTATCGGATGCATGCGATGTGTGGAAGCATGCATCTCCACAAACCATGTGCCGGATTATGGCTGGCGGACACAGGTTTTGGAAAAGGTTTCTCCCCGAGCCATTGGTCAAAAGCAGGAATTTATCCCCATCCTATGCAATCATTGCAACAATCCCCCCTGTGTCCGCACGTGTCCGACGCAGGCGACTTACAAGGATAAACATAATGGCATTGTCAGGATGGACATCAGGAAATGTATCGGCTGCAAGTCATGCATGCTGGCCTGCCCTTACGATATGCGCTATTTCAATGAAGAGATTAGGGCGATCGATAAATGCGATTTCTGCTTTAGTGCCAGACTTTCCAAGGGTGAAAAAAATGTGGCCTGTGCTGCTGCTTGTCCCGCAGACGCTCGCATCTTTGGTGATCTGGCAGACCCGAAAAGCAGAGTCTATCATATGGTCCATCAGTTGCAGAAATCCGTCTGGGTCATGCGGGAAGAAACGGGCGCAAAACCAAATGTTTTCTATACAAAAGGGTAGCAATGGGTAAATCATGAGAAAGCTTGTCATCCCGCTGATCATATTGGTTCTTATCTGTGCTGCAGGCTTGTATGAGGCAGGCGGTTTCGATGTGATCAATGGAGGTGGGATTTTGTACACAGAGCCGATCAGATCCGTTCTTTTTACCCATCAGTCTCATATAGTCGAAAATAAATTGACCTGCGATGAATGCCACAGCGGACTATTTGAAATGGAAGCCCTGAAAGTTCAGGGGAAGAAAGATTTCAATATGGAGTCCCTCTATAAGGGGAAGTATTGCGGAGCCTGCCATAACGGCAAAAAAGCCTTTGCTTCCGACAGTCAGTGTGCCCGCTGCCACATCCGGGTTTCCGGATTCGGGCCACGCAGTGACATCCCTGTTTACAGAGCTTCTGAATATTTTGGCAAAGACAAGCGGGTCGTCCATTACAATCATAAAATACACACAAAGAAGTTTAGATGCACTACCTGTCACCCGGCCCTTTTTAAAATAAAAAAAGGCGCCAACCGGATAACCATGGCCGATCATGGCAGGAAACAGTATTGTTTCTCATGTCATGACGGTACAATGTCGTTTTCGTGGATGGATTGTAGCCGCTGCCATACTCAGATGCCGACGCCCAAAAAGAACATTTATTTCGGTGCCAATGGAAAGGCGGTTCCTTTTAGTCACAGCGCCCATCTCACACGGATGAAATGCGGTGATTGCCATATTCAGATCTTTCCATTTAAAGAAGGGTCTACGAAGATTGCCTATGCGGATCATGTGAACTCCAAAGCCTGTTTTACCTGCCATAAGGAAAAAAACGGGGTATCTTTCTATAAAGATTGCTCCCGATGCCATAAGGATCGGAGCAGCATGGCTGCACCGCAAGGCCCGTTGACTTATACATCTAAAGACAAAGGGCCGGTGGCATTCAACCATTCCTCACATGCATTTTCGTGCGATGTGTGCCATCCGAATTTGTTTGTCATGAAAAAAGGCGGCACAAAAATAACAATGATCGATATGTACCAGGGGAAAAGCTGCGGTACATGTCATAACCGCATTAAAACATTTACGGTGACTGACTGCTCAAAATGCCACAAGAAAGAATAATAACATTAGGCATTACGGCGGCATGCTGGCAAGGGTTATTTATCTATGAAGAGCCTCCTCGAGTGTTTATGTATTTTGATGCTTTCATTTCTTCTTTATGGATGTGTTCAAACTCTACATAATGAACAAAAATGGCTATATGATTCGGTTATTATTTCAAGATGTGGGATCTTGACTGAAGAACAAAATGGACAGTTGGTAATAAAAAAAATATATTCAAATA
>JBEKJA010000197.1:0-5752 GCA_050011475.1 Syntrophales bacterium | reverse complement strand
TGGTCAGAGTGCAGTTTAATAGAGGTTGATTAATTGGGGGTTAAAAAGGTCCGCTAGGCCCATTCCACGACACCAGGTGAATGTGCGGACTCCTTCCTGTAATGTTGTTTTTCAGGTATTGCCCATCTATACGCCATTACAGCCCGTAATCCTTATTTCTATACAAGGAAAAAAGGCAGAGCCAAATGACCCTGCCTTCCCTCTTGTTCTTCTATAGAAAGTTTACTACTTTAACTTTCTTCGGATTCCTGCAACCCCGATCAGACCAAGGCCAAGAAGTAACATGGTTGTGGGTTCTGGAACCGAAGTACTATTAAATGTCAGATTATCCCAACCACAACCCCAGTCGACCTGTGTAAGGACAACGGACTTTATCCCACTGCCACTAAGAGAAAGCAGTCGATAATCACCCATGCTTGCACCGACGACTGGATAAAGAGGATCCGGCCCATTGAAATCACCGGTATCGGCAAAGGCAATTGGATTACCATAAAGGTCATACGCCTGCATGGAAAAGCGATCAGTATCGTAACCTTCATCACCACCATAAACGGATACGAAGTTGACAGCATTGTCAAAAGTCAGATTCAACGTCAGTCCTTGAGTCCAAGATGAGGCTACGACAGTGTTATAAGGGGATATGTAACCTACATCACCGCCATTATATATGTTGACAACCGAATCTGGCGCTGTAATGGTTACACCACCAAGATTCATACCATTAACATTGGTACCAGCGGCGATATTGTCAAACCCAATCACTGTTGCATGGGCCATCGTAACGAAACCAATGGCGATCAGCAAAACCGACAAAATAAGACAAAACTTTCTCATACTTTCCTCCTTTATTTTATATTAAGGTATTAAGGTTCTTAGAACTTTAAATATTGTTATGCAAATTATATGCCGGTTTTGCAAATAGTAGATATATATAAGCTATTCTGTATTTCAAGTGGTTTATGAGTGATTACATTTGTATAACATTTTTACGGTTTCATGAATAAATGTTGTCGAGACTCGATAGCTTTCTATAGAAGAAATAATTAAAACAGTATATTACATCTATATCAGTGCATAATATCGGAATGGTAAAGAATCCCGACACTTTCAATGGTCAGAATTGACCTTTTCTAACGATTATATAAGAATTATGATCAGTTACACCATGTTTACACTGTAAGATAATCCAACGATTTCTAATAGTAATCGTTAATTTTATGGAATTTTGATTCTAATGCTTCGTAAGAGTAGTCAATAATCTTAATGCTCGCCATTGTTTCAAATGCTGGTTAGTAAGGGCCGTTTGTCCCAAACCATATTTGACTCGATAGGCAATGTCATATCAAGTCGTCATTATTTACTTTTCCTACAAGTCCTTGCTGGAGCCTTGTGCTGAAAGGTAAGGATTTCAGATTAAAACACTTTAGATTCTCAAAGACGTAAGCAGATTTAAAATGGTGTTTTACGAAGGAAGCAGAATCGCACTTTGAGACTTGCCGAAAAGACAAGATCAACTTTTGTTAATAATTGTTCCAATAACTTTGTAAATTATCTGCCCAGAGAAAAAATTAATGAGAGACGAGTGTATGCGAATCACATGAGATACCTCTGGAGATTCTGGCAACTTTGGAAATTACTATCCACAAAATCAACTCCAACCTGAACATCCTCTTCAGTTCTGTAGACTCTCTGAGAACGACATACCACTTCAATGGGCTGTAATGACCCTGGTAGAGTAAAAATGACTTGAAATTTTTTATCTTTGCCGTTTGTGGTAATCTCCAACTTCGATTCTTTGGGGACAGATATTAAAAGCCCACTCAATGAGATGTTCAGAACTGTACCCGTCTTAATCTCATTTGTTTTTACATCTGCAGTATGTATAAATGCCGGAAATTGCACTGTCTTACGGCTAAATTCCCGCCGTTCATTTTGAATTTCTTTGAGGGATTTATTGACCTTCAGGTAATGATAGATAATGTTGTCTATGACAGAAGAAAGACTCTTGCGGCTTTCCCTTGCGAGCTCTTCAAGGGCGTTTCTGATATCCCTAGTGGTACGAAAGCAGATGGTAAGATCTTTTTTCATGTTCACCTAGTTATTGCCTGATGAATAAACATAAGCAACTTTTGCACGTCTCTCCTACCATATATTCCACTTATCAATCTATTATCAATTATCAACCATGGCGTAAAACAAAAACATGTATTACATGTTTATACGTAATTATATAAAATCATTACTATGGATGATTTGCATTAATGATCTTTAGAAGGATTACCTATCATTATAGATATTATCTAGGAATTTTTTGGGTAAAAAAATGTCTTGACTATATGTAATACTTTGTTATACATAGAGGCGCCATTCCCATGTCTTCTTGAATTTTAGAGTGCTAGTTGAAGTTTGAATACATATTGCAGGTTCCCTAACCCTAATAAGGTGATATATGAAAGACGAAAACAAGACAAAGAAACGACTTATTAACGAACTTGAAGAGTTGCGTATCAAGGTTGCCGATCTTGAGCTAATTAAAGATCAGCAAGAATATGAAATAAATACGTTACATGAACATAATGAAACCTATTCCGTACGGCCTGCAAGTTTGACCGATGCCTTATACGTTATATTTGATAAAAAATTGGAATATGTGAATCAGGCTTTCGAAGATCTTTTGGGCTATACAGCAGATGAAATTTGCCGGCCTGCATTTGAGATAATGAACCTGGTTGCTCCGAAGTCCCGCAACTTCGTGAAGAAAATTTTTGATGAAGGGATAAGGGGTGATCGCAGTCTATGTCAGTTTAAATTCAGTATGTTGCGAAAGGATGGCCGTATATTTGAATGTGATGCATCGGTTATCTTTATACCATATAAGTGGGGTATGGCCATTCAAGGGATGCTATGGGAAGCGATTATACAAAAAGATATTGCTTCTTCATGGGCAACAGAAGAAAGGATTGAAGCAGCCATAGGTATCTGAATCTGCTTATAAAAACCTGAGGGTATCGTTTTGGGCCCCTGAGTCTAATACTTTGAACTCAGCACTCTAGTAGCAAATAAATAAGGATGAGAAATACAATTTAAAATTAATGATTGATGGTAGATCTTTTAGTAAGCATCTATAACGCTCCCAAAAATCGGATAGGGAAATAAGGTGCATGTTAGCCTGACAATACGGGAAGAGGCGGGATCCTATAGCTGACTTTCATGTGGTAATCCATAATTCATTTCCAAATCGGAAGTTGAGGATTTGTAGGAGAAAGCGTTGGATTAACTCTGGTGAGGGCATGTTTTTGCACAGCTGAGTGTTACTTCACCGGAGTAATTCCCGCTGTCTCTGAAACCTTGAGACTTGCCCGATAACTAAGTTCACGACCTTTATGGTCGCTTAGGGGAAGATCCTTCATACCCCGTATAAGACCCTTTATATTCTCAATGACATCTGGCAGACATTCCATTAAACTACATGTTTCTTCCTCAATCAGCCCCTTAATATCATCATGGTTGACAAACCTGGAGACTTGACTCTCTGAAACATGGAGTTATCTTGGCACATCTACCTGACTTCTTCCTTCGGCAATCATCTGGATGACCGCTTATTGGCTCTTGGTGTATCAAATTTTGACTTCTTCTGCATGACTCAACCTCAAATTTTTACTATTTGTATGTTTTAGGGTTAAGGGTGGTATAGGAAAAATGGGGGGCGGGGGTTGGCTTCCCTCCCTGCCTAACATCTTGTGACCAAATTGCGACCATAATCTTACAAAGCACCATAAAAAACGATATAACAGCATCAAGAAGCAATCAAGCTTTTTATTGATATTACTGCATTGTAGCCTATCGTGTTGTTTGTTGTTTTGATCGCCTGTCACAGAAAATTTATGATGTCGCGTCAAGATAGAAGCGGGCAAAATGAGATGATGTGCCAATCCATAAAAAAAGGGGCAGGATGGCTGCCCCTTCAAACAGTAAAGGATAGATGATTCAAACTTCTTTTTCGAGGTCCTTGATCCGTACCGCCTTGATGAAATGTTTATTGTAGTATGGATCATCGAGGTTGCTGATCGTAACGCTTCGCTGACGTCCGGATGCAGCGTGGACGAACTCGTTATTTCCGATATAAATTCCTACATGGCCGAACGCGTGCCGGGTGTTGAAAAAAACAAGATCGCCCTCTTCAAGATTTTCCCGCGGGACCCGGACACCGACACGAGCCTGTTCCCTGGCCGTTCTCGGCAGGCTCACATCAAAGAATTGATACATTTTTTTTACGAAAGCGGAACAATCCAAACCCCTGACGGACGAGCCGCCGAAACGGTATGGAGCTCCAAGGAATCCTTTTGCAACCTTTACAAGCAGATCCCGCTCTTTGCTGTCGTTCCAATGACCAAGCAATGCACTACTGGCCTGTTTATCCTGATCGATCTCAGCCATATCTTCCCCAGATATGACTTCCTGTTCCGTAAGGTTGTCATCTTCTTCCATGACACTCGGATCGTCGCTCTCCTCAGTTTTATCGACCGACGCTTCCGTGATATTCGGATGAGAAAGAACGAGTTTCTGGCCGGCCCGGAGGCGATTGGACCTTATATGATTTAATCGCTTGATTTCATTTACGGATAATCCGGTTTTCTTCGAAATGAGATAGACGCTTTCTCCCCGTCTCACGACATATGTGGAGGTTTTTACCAGGGATGCTTTGACATGATGGGTATGCTGTTGGCTGAGATTCCCGTTCTTGGCGGATTTTTTGCTATCGCTCGTCGGGATAACAATAGTCTGGTTGACTTTAAGAGCATTGCTATGTAGGCCGTTCGCGGCCTTAAGCGCATCTACGCTGGCTCCGGTCTTTCGGGCAATGTTATAAAGGTTATCGCCATTTTTAACTTTATAAGAAGTTGCTCCAATGGCTCCGGCACATAAGAACAATATCTGGAACAGGACAAGAAGTCCCATCCACGGGAAAATCCGCCGTTGCATCATGAGTACCTCCTCTTGGGTATTCGGGGGCTTGCCCACTTTGTAAACGGTGCACAGATTCGCCAATGGATGACAAGCTGCACACTGAGTTTCGATGGCTTTGCAAAAAACCACCACAAAAACTCCCGCGCAGGGAGTTTTTGAAAGAGCAATAATTTGCGTTGTCTTTATAGGAAAAAAGAGTATAAGTCAATTTTTTTCGACATATTTTCGTGGAGAAAATCTAAAAACACAATAAAATCAAATATATAAAGAAATAGATTTGGCCATTTTATGGCGCTAAAGAATCAGATCTGAAGTAATAATAGGTAGTTAAGAAGCATTTATGATGAAGTTTTAGCTAAAAGCAATAGTGCTGATTATGGTTGGCTCTTTCATTGCGGACTTGGGTTATTATTTTTTCGTTTCTGATATCGTATCCTTAAAGTACAAGCATCCGGCTAAAACGTCTTTTATGGAATATCGGGAGAAGCAGTGGCAAAAAGAAGGTATCGAACGTACGATTCAGCAAAAATGGGTACCCCTGCCTCGCATATC
Source organism: Syntrophales bacterium (assembly GCA_050011475.1). GTDB lineage: Bacteria > Desulfobacterota > Syntrophia > Syntrophales > JBEKJA01 > JBEKJA01. Next base: position 232 of record JBEKJA010000197.1, on the reverse strand, counting down.
ACCGTATGCCGTCAAAGCGGTCATCATTGCGGAAGACGATAAATTCTGGGCGCATGAAGGATTCGATTTCAATGCCATGCAGAAGGCGTTGAAGAAGGATCTGGAAAAGAGAAAAGCCAAAGCGGGTGGGAGTACGATAAGCCAGCAACTTGCAAAGAACCTGTTTCTCTCCCCTTCAAAAAACCCGATCCGCAAACTGAATGAAGCGGTTCTGACCTGGTGTCTTGAGCAT
>JBEKJA010000196.1:0-5758 GCA_050011475.1 Syntrophales bacterium | reverse complement strand
CTTGTTGCCAGCATGGCTTCTTCCTCCTTTCCTGGATGGCTCAACCAAAAGGCCATTCCTTTATTTACTTCAGCTTACTATATTTTTAATGGTGTCGATAACCGGCGATGTGAAAAGGGCTACCAACACTGCATAAAGAGCAAAGGCACCGATGGCTTCCTGAATATAGATCCATTCGTATTTATGCTTCATGGAGAGAATGATCAGTCCGCCTACAACCAGGCAACCGAATTGAAAGTATGGAAACTGTCCTGCACCAGTTGCCGTAAACTCCGCAAACCAGAATGTGGCAGTCAGGAGCACTACTGTTATTGTTACAAGAATGGTCGATATTTGCTTTTTCATGATCTGTTTCCTCCTTTACATTTGACCGGATTTCTCCTGGTCTCATCTTCTTATGCGAAAATAGTGTGCCATACCGACATCTTTTGAACTATATTATATAACTTATTGATTTGAATGGGATTTTGTTGGGTGAGCGTATAGCTGGACGCCTGGGAAAACAGAAATATTCCAAGAAACGTTCAATGGTTTCAAACAAATGAATAATGGTGCGGGAAAACAGACATCCGCACCCTTATCAATATTTAATGTTCATTTTCCATCTTAATCCGTCATCTATCGATTCGCGTAAAGAGATTCAATCATATCATGATACTTCTGTAAAACAACCCGCCGCTTAAGCTTCATGGTCTGTGTAAGCAGGCCATTTTCAAGGGTAAAGTTTTCAGATAGCAGGATGAATTTTTTGGGAATTTCGTAGCCCCCATACTTCCCCTTCATTGCATCTGTAACTTTTTGTGCAATCATATCCTGAATTTCCTTGCGGCTTACCAATTCTTTGATATTCCTTGTCGGTATATTGTTCTTCTCGGCATAGCTGCCCAGCGATATAAAATCAGGTACAATGAGGCAAATGGTATACGGCCGGTTATCTCCATATATGACTGCATTCGCAACTTCCGGCACCAGACAGATATCTTCTTCCATGGAAGCAGGAAAAACAAACTTTCCATTTTCCAGTTTAAACTGCTCCTTGATTCTCCCCGTGATATAGAGAAAACCATCCTGATCAAGTCTCCCCCGGTCTCCTGTATGAATGCCGCCATCCGGCGTCATAATTTCCCGGGTTTGTTCCGGCTTATTATGGTAACCCTTCATCACATTGGGTCCATAGTCGACAATCTCTCCATCTTTTGCGGTCGGTTTAACAGCCGATTTATCAATGACAATTTTCACTCCTTCCACAGCTTTCCCGACACTTCCCAGGCGGTAATCATGGGAAGAGTTCATGGAAATGGCAGGTGAAGTCTCCGTCATTCCATAACAGTCATACAGCGGAATACCGACACCAAAAAAGAATTTGGCAATTTCCACGTTCATAGCGGCGCTTGATGTCATTGATCCCTTGAGGCGGCCGCCCATTTTATCACGTATTTTTTTGAAGACGATCTTATCGGCTATCTTGAATTTCAGATTTGTCATAATATCGGATTTGCCTTTTTCGGCAAGTTCATTTCTTCTTTTAATACTCTCCACGCCCATGACAAAAAGCTTCCTGGCAAGCCCGCCTTCTTCGTCCATCTTTTTCCAAAGGCCGTCATAGATCCGGTTGAATACCTTTGGTACTACGACCAGCCAGGTCGGACGCACCAGGGCCATGTCACTGACAATGGTAGCCACACTCCCCATAAACCCGATTGATCCTCCGATATACGTTATTCCGTAAAGTTCCGCCGTCTGTCCATAGGAATGGGCCCAGAGAAGAATCGATAAACTGACATCCTGCTCACTTAGCTCCGGATACATCCTGATGCCGCCCTTGGCATTGCTCGTGAAATTGCCATGAGACAGAAGAACTCCTTTGGGATCTCCGGTCGTCCCAGAGGTGTAAATCAGGCCGGCAATATCATCCGGACTCGGCTTTTTCGATGGAATGGGATTGCGCTCCCCAATTTGCTCCATCTCTTCCATCGTATCTTTTCCCGATCCCTCAATGAGTATTATTTTTTGAAGCGTTGGTATTTTGGATGGAAAATCTTTTATCTTTTCAATAATTTCTGCCTTAGATATGAACAATACCTTTACATTTGCGTCTCGGATGATGTATTCTTAGATTTTGGTAAGTTCTGCTTCATACATGGGAACAAAACGCGCCTGGAGTCCATATGTAGCAAAGGCAACGATGGCCCATTCGGGACGATTATTAGCGATGATCCCGACAGCGTCGTCTTTTCCGATGTCAAGTTTGGCTAGCCCGCCGCGAAGATTGTCCACGCGTTTTCCCACCTCCCGATAGGTTACCCATTCATAAACCCCGCTTTTGTTTTTAGTCCCGAAATAAGGACGGGTCGGGAATTTTTTTACAGACTGCTCCAGAAAATCAACCAGATTGTCTGGTTTGGTATGCTGATACATTGGTACCTCCTCATAATCCGGAATATTTAACGGACCTTACAGGCCCGACTCTAACCATGCCGTGCTTCCAGCGCGGCACTGTATACACTATAGTAATAATTAGATCAATTACAATGAATTTTCTTCAATACGTTACGGCGCAGCGATCTTCTGGAAATCATCTTTACATCTTGGCGGTTCTTCCTATATAAACGCCGGACCATGAAATTGATATTCCTCGGAACCAACGGCTGGTATGACACCCATACCGGCAGCACAATTTGCACCCTTCTACGGTCGCCCGATATGGACATCATTCTGGATGCCGGTTTCGGTATTCATAAGACAGACACCTATGAAGCGGGTGCCGATGGCCGACCGGTCTATCTCTTTCTCAGCCATTATCACCTGGACCAAATTGCCAGCCTTCATATTCTGGCAAAGTTCGCATTCACGGGCGGGCTGATCATCTGCATTCCTGCAGGAACCCGTTCGCTGCTCAACTTCCTTATTGTCGATCCTTTTACCCTTTCAATAGACCGGCTGCCATACCCTGTTCGAGTACTCGAGCTGCCCGATGAAAGAGCATCCATTCCATTTGAGGTTCATGCCGAACCACTTCGTCACGCTTCTTTAACCTTCGGTTATCGCTTAACCCTGGATGGCAGGATTATTGCGGACTGCCCTGATACGGGATATTGTGAAAATGCCGTCCGACTTGCTAAAGGTGCCGATATACTTATCGCCGAGTGTGCCTACAAGGCCGGACAAGACGGTGAAGAATGGCCCCATCTGAACCCTGAAACGGCCGCCCGAATAGCATCGGAAGGAAATGCAAAACGCCTGATTATGACCCATTTTGATGCAAGGCTGTATGAAAGCCTGGAAGAGCGCGAATTATCCGCTGCCATCGCTCGACTAACCTTCCCACAAACCATTGCGGCAACGGATAACCTGGTCATGGAGCTGTAACAGCTTCCATTGCGCCGGTTATTTATGAAAGATTGGAGTGTTGACTTATCAGCAGCTACAAAGAACATCTTATAGGTGCCGTCATCTTTTTTCTCCTGCTCCTGGGGGCATGGTTCCATTTCCTCAATATCCGCTATTCCTTACCTGAGACCATTCTTATCCTCGGAATTGTTATACTTTTTATGCTCTTCCTGGATGTGGATACAAACAGTAAAGGGCAATACCTGTTCTGCGGCATTATTCTTATTGTGGACATTTTTTTCTCACCAAGGAAGTATATAAGCTCTCAGCCATTATCGGCTTTCTTGCACTTCTGCCTATCGTCGGACGCCACAGGGGGTGGACCCACACTTTATGGGCTATGACAATCATCCCCTTGCCGCTGATCGCGCTGCCCTGTTTTTCCTTGGCCTCGATTTTTCGGCTACTCTGCCCTATTATTTCGCGGCTGTGACCGGCTACTTGTCCCATCTCATCATCGACCGGAAATTTTTCTGAAAATACAGCATCCTCCGCCATCTATCAATACCGTTTTTCCTTTACAATGCGCGGTGTTGCTGTTATTGACTCGGGTCGAAGGAAATCAGGCTGCCACCATGTTATCAAACATCGGCAATGAGAAAAACATCAGGCGCATTTCTTATCACGGCAAGGAAATTATCCTCATCGGTACAGCACATATTTCCAGGGTGAGTGCCGACCTGGTTGAGCGTGTAATCAAAGAGGAGAAGCCGGATTCGATTTGTGTGGAGCTTTGCCCGTCCCGCTACGAAGCTATCTGCCGGAAAGAGCAATGGCAGGAGATGGACATCGTGAAAGTTGGCCGTCAGAAGTGGACCTCGCTTCTGCTTTTTCAATTGATCATGGCATCCTTCCAAAAAAGAATGGCATTGAAATTCAATTTCACACCGGGGGAAGAGATGCTGCGTGCCATTCGGCTAGCTGAGGAAGCTGGAGCCGATATCGTTCTTGCCGACAGGGAAATCCGGATTACCATTCTGAGAGCCTGGCGTCAGATGGGAATCCGCTCAAAAATCAGACTCCTTCCGGATCTGCTTCTCTATCTCATCCTCACGGAGGAGATCAGGGAAGAAGACATCGAAAAACTCAAACAGGAAGATTTGCTTGAGACTGTCCTGCAGACGGTAGGCCGGCAGCTTCCTGAGTTGAAGACAACCGTAATAAATGAACGGGATCAGTTTATGGCTCATAAAATCGGCAGTGCTCCGGGGGTGAAAATAGTTGCCGTTGTCGGTGCCGGCCATGTACCCGGCATCGCAAAGCATATCGATAAGCCCACGAATCTGGATGTACTCAATGAAATCCCTCCGAAACACATCCTGGAACGTTTTGCAGGATGGGGTTTGTCAGCGGTTGTAATTGCAATTTTTATTGCCGGCTTCATTATCTCAGGCAGTGGTGCAAGTCTGAAGATGATCGGATGGTGGTCTGCCATCACAGCCTTTTTAGCAGCCTTCAGCACCCTGATCCTGCTATCTCATCCCTTGACCATTATTGCATCTGCGCTTTTCGCACCAATTGCTACCTTGTATCCATGGATTGCCGCAGGATGGATCGCCGGCCTGACGGAGGCATCCCTTAGAAAACCGAAGGTGAAGGATTTCCTGGATCTGTCGGAGGATATTACATCCATCAGGGGATTTTTTCGAAACAGGATCACGAGAATTCTGATCATCGTCACCTTCGTGAATCTTACCACATCCATCGGCACTTTTATCGCGATACCTGTTATGATGAGGTACTTTAAATGACAAGACATTCCCTGCTCTGTTCGAATTGCCGACGCCTTATCAGCAGGGACGAATCATACTGCCCTTATTGCGGGTTGTCACGTCCGGGCTCATCGTTGAAAGTTTTGCCGTTGCGGTGGTTAACAGCCTTATCTGCGCAATGGCTGCACATTGTCATTTTCGCAAATGCCGTTCTATATGTCCTCTCTCTCATTCTGAACCCTGCCGCACTTGGAATGTCGGCCAATCCATTGACCTTCTTATCGCCATCCGATCAAAGCCTGTTTCTACTTGGAGCAACGGGAACCATTCCAATCAATCAGTTCGGAAGATGGTGGACAATTCTGACTGCGTCGTATCTCCACGGCGGCATCCTGCACATATTCTTTAATATGGCCGCATTATCCCAGTTGGGGCCATTCATTCTTTCTGAGTTCGGCGCCAGCCGGTTTCTCATTCTCTATATTTCTTCCGGTGTTATGGGATTCGTCCTTTCTTACCTGGCCGGGGTCCCTTTCACGATCGGTGCATCCGCAAGTATCTGCGGTCTGATTGGAGCAATTCTCTATTATGGCAAAAGCAGGGGAGGATTTCTCGGAGACGCCATATGCCGCCAGGCCCTCGGGTGGGTCATCGGT
>JBEKJA010000195.1:0-5807 GCA_050011475.1 Syntrophales bacterium | reverse complement strand
CGGAACCCTGTACTCCTGTTGTTCCTGCTAACGTCGTTACCACTCCTGTGGATATAACAATCTTCCGGATGGTGTCGTTAGCATCGTCTGCAATGTAAAGATTTGTTCCGTCCGTAGTTATGCCATAAGGGGAGTTAAAGCGCGCCGCGGAACCAGTCCCATCGGTGGAGCCGCCTACTCCTGCTGTTCCAGCTAACGTGGTTACCACTCCGGTGGATATGATAATCTTCCGAATGGTATCGTTATCGGAATCCGCAATGTAAAGATTGGTTCCGTCCGTGGTGATGCCATGGGGATAGCTGAAGAGCGCTGCAGCGCCTGTTCCATCGGTGGAGCCGTATGTAATACCTGTCATAGTCGAAACAGTTGTGGCAAGATTAAGTGGATTACCTTGTATTGCACCACCCATTTGGTTTGGATTTGGACCACTAGTAGTTCCACCCCCACCGCCATTATTTCCGCTACCATTACTCACGCCACCCCCACCGCAAGCGCAAAGAATTAAGGAAACAATCAATATAAATACTATTATCAACCATGTCCTGCGGTTCATAGGTCCCCTCCTCCTAATAATAATGACAAATGGAATAAAATATCACAAGGGAAGCAGAAATAGAGAAACATAAATGCTTCCTTGTTATCAGTAGTATAACTGAACTAATTATATTTAAGAACCTTTTAATACCAAATGTCAATTAATTAAAATACCTAAATTTATTTCACAAATTAACTATTTATTTAAATTATTGAATCCTATCCTTGGTGCCAAGAATGCCTTTATTGATGATTACCGACTGAAACATAGTGAGCAGGAAATATAATAGCAACGAAGCATTTCAGTTGCACAGAGAGGTATGTTTATACGCTGATTCAGGAAGGTAAAATTAAAGCTATAATATTGTTAATTCCCGATTGAAATGTTGTATGGATGGGGAAAATAAGAAAACAACATTACAGCAAGAACGAAATGACATCCTCAGAAATCAATTTTGTATAACTGCTAATCGGCAGAATCGTTGACTGCTACTACACATATTCATGTAGAATTAATATTGATTATCAATGATTATGAAGTAAACATGCAATCTTTACTGGAGCTATAAGTTCTATCTCACTGCACCCCAACTTTTTACTTTTCATATTTTCTTTCTGGGGAACTGTGACACCAATTGCTGGCATGCCTGGGTCAGGAGAATGATCTCACCGCCCGTTTCGATGAATCGCACGCCCTTCTTAATTAAAGGAAGTGCTGCTTCATAAGAAGGTGTCCACAATCCAATCACTTTACTATGTCTGTGTGCTGCATCAATTAACCGCCCAATAGCCTCCAGAACCTCTAGATCGTTAAACTTCCCAGGCTTTTCCAGTGAAACCATCAGATCAAACACGCCAATGGACAGAACATCGACCTCTGGAAAAGCCATGATTTCCTCTATATTCTCAAGGCCAGTCTTGGTTTCGACGTGGGCGATTACGACAGTTTCTTCGTTCATCTCCTTAATCCATTCTTCCCACATGTTTGGTGCGTTGCCTTTGTAGTCTGTGTTTCCAATTCCAGGAGAGAATGCTCTATTCCCAACCGGAGCGAACTTCATATAGCTAATCAGCCGGGCAACATCATTACTCATCTCTGTCATTGGGAGTTGAATTCCCATCACGCCTGCATCCAGAAGCCGTGTAATTGAACCACGATCCAAGTAGTTACATTTTGCCACCACAGGCAGGCCACATAGGCGACAGGTCAGAACAAAGTCGGCCAGTTTGGTTGGATCAAGGGAACCATGCTCACCTTCAATGAATACAAAATCTGCCCCAGCATCGGCATATACTTTTGCCAGCCAGGGAGACGTGACTTGCTGAACAGTTAGACCAACCACCAGTTCCTGGGTCCGCAGCATTTGTTTCAAACTTCGGGGCATGGATTCGCTCCTTTCTTTGAAGAGCCAGTTGTTTTCTTGATCATTTCACGGGAAGAAGAACCTGACCTCGCCAGTACATTTCCCGTGTGTGTGCATGAAGCAACCCTTAACTTCCCGATTTACAGTGTATTTCACTCCGGCAGCATCAAGCCAGCATAACACTCGGTAGAGAACTCCGCACTCATATTGTTCGACCACTCCCATGCGCTTCATGCCCCAATACGCGAAGCACGCCTGATCTGCAAATTCCCAGTGTAATATGTTCTTTTCCGCGAATGAATAGGTGAAGCCCATGAATTCACCCGTGCTCACGGAAAACGCAGCATCAAAAAGTGTTTTTAGATCATCGAAGCTGTCCACGCTTTGTGTGGTTCTTATGAAGTGGGTCGGGCATTGATAAGAAATCATTATCTAAATAAATAAAAAGTTATGGGAATATGACTCATATGGCTCACATGATGGAAGAAAGACGCGGACGGGGAAACAATGATTTTTGACATACTTGGGTAAGGACTTCCTTTTTCGATGTCTATTTCGTCATGCTGAGGAGCCTGATGGCGCCGGATCTTTTGAGTTGTCTGAAATTAGCCCCCTGTTTGATGTATGTAATAGCCAGATTTGCGTCCGTTACCAGACTTCCCGAAATGACGTCGATGCCATAGGAAAACAGGATTTCCGTCATGGGCGTGGTTGGTCCCAAAAGCATCTTGAAGCTTATTTCAGGACAAAGAGGCAACAGGCTCTCCAAGGTGTGGTTGATCAGCGTTGTGCTCGAAATGGCGATGACATCGGATCGGGGCAGGTATTTTCCCGCATCTTCCGCCGGGTAATCGCCGGGCTTCTGCCATTTCTCGATCACCCAGAGGTTTTTTGCCACGCCTTTCAGATCGTCGACAAAGGGGAAATGGCCGATGATCGAAACGTTTTTGTTGCTGCCTTTTTCCATGAGGATATCGGATGCATTGACTTCCGTGCACCGGTCTATATTAATGGAGGTAAGGGAGTTGATCGCCGCAAGGCCCAGCGACGCTTTCCCGATATCCGGCGACAGGCATAATTGTGCCAGATCGGCGGCATTCCCGCCCGTGAGCGAAAATGCCGCCGGTTCATCGGAATGATCATGGTCACAATCCCTGAACAGGGCGGAGGACAGGCCGCAAAACCGGCTCACCACCGCCGTCCAGTGGAGACCGCATACAATCTCGTCAATAACGGCATCACGTTGAATACCGGCCAGGATACTCTTGAGGATTTCCATTTTCATCTCCTTGTCTCTGCGTTTTCTCAGGGGAATTTCACCTATCCCTTTTGCAGCAATCTTTTATCAGAATATGGGGCTGGCTACTTATTAATTTATCAACTTGTCTTTACGCAGATCGTTCATAAAGGACATGGACAGGGAATGGATCAGGTCTTTCAGGGAATCTGGTTCAATGGTTTCGGAGGTTACCTGCCAGATCAATTTTTCACTTGTCCTGTCGTAAAGACGGCATTCTATTTTGATGGATTCCCTTATTATGACGTACGTCTTTTCCGCTGGAACTGTTGCCTTGAATGAAACAATATCAGAAATTTATAAAATGGCTCAAGATCCCAGCGACCAGTCTACATTCTTGTTCTTCATAATGTCAGAACAACAGCTAAACAAATAGCTGATACTGTGCACAAAATAGTTATGTCTCCCCTTTCATAAAGAAGGGTCAGGGGGGATTTTTTCTTCGCCAGGTACGCACGCCACGATACCTTCTTCTGAAAATATCTTTATAGCTGCTTCCAAATCTTCAGGCGATGGAGCAAGAATTTCCGGTGCCGGCATTATCCCGAGCCATAAACGTTTGACATCCCCAAGACGGTGGTATGGAACTATGGTCATCTGGTATATTTCATTCTGCCGAAGGAATTGTGCCCAGGCATGCAGATTCTCAACCCTGTCCGTTATAGAAGGTACCAGTGGCATACGCGGCCATATGGAAGGCCTGCTATTGTGCCGATTCATCTCTTTTAGTTTTTGCAGGTTCTCTTTAATAACAGTATTCGATCCGCCGCAAAGCTGTCGATGTGCATAGTCATCAAATAGCTTGATATCAAATAGAACCAGGTCTATCTCCTCAAGGAGAGGCCTTGCTTTGTCCCAATGGAAGGCACCCGATGTCTCCACGGCTGTATGAATTTCCTCCTTATGTAAACGCCGCGCAAGCTCTGCAGTGAAATTGGGATATAGGGTAGGCTCCCCTCCAGATAATGTTACTCCGCCTCCGGACATCCTGAAAAGGGAGAAATCGTGGCGAAGATCCTCGATGACTGCCTCTAGCGAGAGAGGGAGTCCAAAGTGCTGAAGGGCACCGGAAGGGCAATATCCCACACAGGTGAAGCACTTCACACATTTTGCCGGATCGCGATTTCCCGGCTGCATCATTGCCTGTTGGGGACAGAATTTGATGCATGTGCCGCAAGCTATGCAGAGATGCTTCTTAAAGGCAACTTCCGCAGACGCCTCCCAGGATTCTGGATTCTGGCACCAGACGCACCGTAGTGGACAGCCTTTAAAAAAGACGATGCTGCGGATACCCGGACCGTCATGAAGACAGAAGTGCTGAATTGAGAATATCAGCGGACCGCTGTCATCCGATTCCATGGGCCGTCCTTTCAATGATCTCATCTTGAACGGACGGCTGGAGATCATTGAAGTAAGCACAATATCCTGCGACACGGACAACAATGCCGGGATAAGCGGCAGGATCGGTCTTGGCTGCCCGGAGGGTATCCGCATCGAGAATATTTACCTGGACCTGCATCCCACCCTGCTGAAAATAATTCCGGAAAAGGCTTGATAGTGCTTTGCGGCCGGTTGTTCCCTGGACCAGTTTCCTGTCGAACTTCATATTGAGGGCGCAACAGTTAGTCCATTTTTCACTGTCGAGAGAAGCAGCGGAGTGCAGCACTGCTGTTGGCCCGAAGCGTTCTTTACCATCCACAGGGGCAAGTCCGTTGGAGAGCCTTGCACCGGCTGGCCGGCCATTTGGTAGAGCCCCGGTATACCGGCCGAAGCCATAGTGGCAGGTCATCGAATAATATCCGGGTACATAGGCCCCCCCACGGGAGTTCCGATGTGAACGTACTGCATCGGCGAATACGTCTGCGGCAAGCTGTGTCATGGAATCCACTTCGGCAATACCGTTACCATATCCTGGCAGCCGGTTGGCAAGCTCCACGCGGAGTGCTTCATTGCCTGAGAAGTTTACTTTAAGAATATTAACTAGGTCATCGAGTGTGAAACGCTGATCCTCAAACACCAGCTTTCGAATGGCATATAGGGAATCTCCCGTATCGGCAAGTCCCGCAGCCTGAATGGAAGTCAGGTCGTACAGGCCGCCGCCCCAGGTGACATCGAGGCCTTTATCCATACATCCTTCTGTGACAATTGAGTTGACAGGAGTCGTGCGCCAGACTCGGTATACTTCTTCAAGCCAGCCAATGATACGAGCCATTTCATCGACGCTGTGCTGTACCTGCGTGCGGAAAGCTGATACAATATCGTCAAACGTCCGCATGCCAGTGACCGGAGGTGTAACGGCACCGATCCTGCTGCCGTTGCGTTTTCTCCCCGCTTTGGGGAAACAGCGCCCTTCATTAAGTGCCAATTCGAGGCAAAGGGGAAGATTGAAAAGGGCGGCATCGGAAGAGTTGTACGTCCTGCCCTGGCTGGCCATCTCCACGCATCCGATGACCGCATAATCCCTTGCATGGGTTTTCGTCATGCCTGCCTTCTCAAGAGCCCTGACGACGGCTGCATCACCGAAAAATGATGGACGGCTTGTTCCAAGCTGAAGGACTGCCACTGCCTTTTCCATAAGCCACTCCGGCGTTCCCTGATGGATGCGTATGTGG
>JBEKJA010000194.1:0-5825 GCA_050011475.1 Syntrophales bacterium | reverse complement strand
GAAAGAATTGTCGACAGGTAAAGGGAAAGACTATCTCCAGTTGATCGAAAAGAATCTGCAGAGTGTCATGTCCGAATTTTTGCCACATCTTGAGTCGACCACTTCAAAACTAACGCCCAAGGAAATTCAGGTGGCAAGTCTGATCAAAGTAGGCATGAGCACGAAAGAGATCGCAGGACTTCTGAATGTGTCTAGGAAGACAGTCGACATCTTCAGGCATAATATTCGGAAAAAACTTGGCTTGAATAAACGTAGAGATAGCCTAGTGAATTACCTCTTATCGCTCTAATTAAACTTACCTAATCCTGCCCCAATAAAGAACATTTCATTACTCTTACCATATTTATTTCATTGATATCATTCGTATATCAATGATAATATCTAAATGTATAAATGTTAATATAGATATTATTTGACAAATACTTATAAATACATATAGAAATACAATTATGTTGTATGGATGATGCTAGGCTCAGCCCATTTTAACATCTGTGCTGTGATATTTTTTAACCAGTCCCTAGTTCTAAAGCATAATTTACGGCAAACCATGCCACTAACACTTTTTAAGATTAACAACATATTGGGAGTTCTTCGTAAACAACGTATTTTTGGCTCTTTTAATGGATCGAAGCAGAAAATGCGTAAAGTGGCCATGGACGGTGTCGATATGGTAAAGGCCGCTTTAAATAACTACCTATTACCAAGCAGTCGATTAAAATTTGGCGATAAATACGCTTATTCCTTGGTAGCGGCGGTGATCCATACAATTTTTTCAGAATCACCATTAGACGAGACAGGTAGAAGCTTTATCCAGAGCGAAGAGAATCTTGACATTATTCATCGATTAATCGAACAAGAAATAAAACCCAATAAAGAGTTTAAGCAGATCATTACAGATGCGGTAAGGGTACAATATATATTCTATTTCGATTTAAATACTGAATCATCCGAGCAGGATTTTCTTCAGCCCCAAGCCCCTATTAACAACTTAAATGATCTTGGTATTTTAATTCCGAGTAGAGAAACCCCCAAATTAAACAAATTCATCCTTGATGCAACCACCTTCATGCAATCAAGTAAATTTCAACAAAAATAGTTGGTAGTCCAGCCAACCTTAAAAAGTAAGATAAAAAGGCATATCAACAGAGAACAGATCAATGAAACAGTTACGAAAATCTGCGAGCGATAGAGATATGGAGAAGTTCTTTCAGGAAGACAAGGCGCTATTCACAAAACTTTATTTTACTATCCCGGATGCCGTCATACTCACAGATTTGCGAGGGAAAATTATTTTTGTGAATGATGTTGCGATCAAACTGGGAGGATATTCTAATGCGAAGAAGATTATCGGGAAAGATGCACTTTCTTTCATCTCGCCGCAATACCGCGAGAAGGCAAAAATAAATTTAGCACGGCTGCTAAATGATTTGCCCCGGCCGTTGACGGTTTATGCTAATGATTATGCATTGATTGCCGCAGACGGCAGTCATATATCATTGAGATTCATGTGAACATTTTAGAAAAGTCAGATGGCTCACCTTTTGCCAGAGTCCATGTTTTGCATGATATTACGGCACGAAAGAAAGCTGAAGACGCTCTTATTAAATCTGAACTTAGATTTCATACCATTTTAGATCAATTGCCTGATGCTGTTCTTATTGCAGATCTAAATGGACAGATTATAGACTCTAATCCAATGGCACGCACCCTTTTCGGATATTCAAAGAAAGAATTAATGGGGCTACATTTTACTAAACTTCATCCCCGTGAGGATATAGAAAAGATGCAAAATGCGTTCAATCGCTTCGCCCATCAAAAAAAGGGTCGCGTTGGTGATGTTCGTATACGGACTAAAGATGGTCGTATCATAGACGTGGACATCAATGGAATCCGAATTGAAATAGAAGATCAATCATTAATCGTAGGTATTTTCCGAGAGATGGGCATATACAAAGAAAAAGAGAAAAAGTTAGAAACGGCACAAAAGAATCTTGAAGCTCAGATTGCAGAGCGGACGATGGGACTTATGGAAAAAAATACGGCATTGAATTTATTACTGAGTAAATTGGATCAAGAAAAAGTAGTTTATCCTCCAAGTAAACTACCCCCACAAATAGATTACCCATACATTTTTGATTGCTAATCCTACGAATTTGATACTGATTTTATCTATGAGTTATGAAGTTATTAACATCATACTTCCTATGGATCAAATAAATTAAGAAAGGACCGTTCATGCATAGCCCTAAAAAGTCTAAATCCCAAGGCAGGGAGAATCGATCCAAAATCATGCAGAAACTGTCTAAAGATATAGCGATGGTTTTTCAGGAAGACCCTGAGCTATTTATAAAACTTATTTCTGTTATGCCCGATGCTGTTTTGCTGACGGATATGCAAGGGAAAATTATTTTTATGAATGATATTGGTATCGAGCTATTAGGATACTCCAGTGCGGAGAATCTTATTGGGAAAGATGCACTTTCGCTTATCTCACCACAACATTATAAAAAGGCGGAAAAAAATTTAGCACGGCTGATAAAGGGGTTACCACGGTTGCTAAAGGGTGATGTTAATCCTAATGAGTATACAGTAATTGCTGAAGACGGCAGTCATATAACAGTTGAGATCTATGGGAATATTTTAAGAAATGCCGATGAATCACTTTTCCTCATGGTACATGTTTGTCGGGATATTACGGAGCGCAAGAGGGCTGAGGAAGACATCGTAAAATCCGAACAACGATATCGTGCAATCCTGGATAAATCACCTGATCCAGTAATCATAAGGAACAAAGATGGAATTATAGTTGATGCAAATATCCAGGCCACTGAATTCTTTGGTTATTCAAAGAAAGAACTTATAGGCCATCATGTTACTGAAATGTATTCTTCTGAGGAATTGGAAAGGGTCATAAAGGCGATGAAGAGGGCAAATCGTTATGGTAAAGCCCATGTCGAAGTAAATTTATTGAGGAAGGATGGTCAGGAAATAAGAGTAGACGTCAGTGCAAGTTGTTTCACCGTAGGCAGTGAGGTTTTATATAAGATCATCTATCGCGATGAGACAGAGCAAAGAAAAATACAGGAGCAGTTGAAGAAGGCTAAAGTAGAATTGGAGTCCCAAATTGTCGAACGGACTCTGGAACTCATGGAAGCAAATACGGCTCTCAAGGTATTAATGAGCAACCGTGAAAAAGAAAAATCCGAGAATGAAGAAAAACTTTTAACGAATCTCCGGGAACAGGTATTACCTTATATCCATGATATTATGAAAGATCCACTGGGTAAAAGGCAGAAAGACGATCTTAAGATGCTCGAAGAGAACCTTCAGAACATCATGTCGGAGTTTCGGACTCATGTGCAGTCGAATGTTTTGAAATTCACGCCCAAGGAAATTCAGGTGGCTACCCTGATAAAAGAGGGTATGAAAACCAAGGAAATTGCAAAAATGATGAATGTATCGACGAAGACTGTGGACATCTTCCGATATAACATCCGAATGAAACTCGGTCTGAACAACCAACGGGCCAACCTTAAATCCCATCTGTTGTCAGTGTAAGTGGGGTTGGCGTTGTTGTTGTCCGGTACTGCCCGCCATCTAAATCAATATAGTGACATCAACTCCCATAAAAGAGGAAAATTTCGCGCATGAGTCGGAGTTTTAGGCATTGTTTTAATCTGTAATACTCACTTTTCAGCACAAGGACATAGTAAGGACTTGTAGGAGGAAGCCTTAAAATAAGACTGCCATTTTCGGTTGGCTTCCTACCACCCGTGGGTGGACCCGTTGTTTCATCGAGTTTCAACTAACAAGACTACTTCCTGTAATCGGGAGGCCACCATTTTTATTCGGATACAAGCTTTCAAGTGGTAATCGTTAGATTGTATTATCAAAGATTTCATTTGTTAGTAGATACCGTTTTAATCAAGCGTCCCATTTTTTAGTAGACCTCTAATGCAAATCGATATATTCAGTATATTATATATATGACAATCTAAATAAAAGTTCCAGATCCTTCAACTTTTCATGAGGGTGTTATGGACTGATTATTGAAACCCCGTTACTCGAAAAGATGGCGGGGTTTTATTTGTGTAACAACAGTTCTCAATTAAGAGGAGGCTTGTATGAAAAAAATTATTTTAACGATCGTTGTCCTCTTGTTTTTACTCGTTGCCTATTTAACTATCTGGCCGGTGCCGATAAAGCCGGTGAGTTGGAGCGCGCCCATGCCTCCTGGATATGTGGGTCCGCACGCGGTCAATACAAAGCTAGCCAACCTCAAGATGATTTCCATCGGTAAGGAAGAAGGACCAGAGCACATTGCTATCGGCAAAGACGGCAAAATTTACACCACGGTTGCCAGTGGAAACATTCTGCTCATGAATCCGGATGGTAGCGGGCAAGAAGTGTTCGTCAACACCGGCGGGCGGGTGCTGGGCTTTGATTTTGACAAGTCCGGAAACCTGATTGCTGCCGACGCTTTGAGGGGATTACTTTCCATCAGCCCCACAAAGGAGATCACTTTATTAACTGATAACGTAAACGGGGAACCTATCCGTTATGCTGACGCGGTGGTCGTAGCTAAATCCGGCAAAATATATTTGAGCGACGCGTCAACCCGTTTCGCACCCAAAGATTGGGGCGGAACTTTTGAAGCCAGCATACTGGACATTATAGAGCAGACATCAACCGGCCGCATTCTGGAGTATGATCCAGTAAAGAAAATAACTCGTGTGGTCGCGAAAGGGTTTAGTTTTGCCAACGGTGTAGCTCTGAGCCAGGATGAAAAGGCGATTTTCGTTAGTGAAACAGGTAAATACCGGGTGTGGAAAATTTCTGTGGATGCAAAAGATTTGGATATTTCAACTCCGCACGACCAGGCCAAAGTGCTGTTTGACAATCTTCCTGGTTATCCTGACAATCTGATGCGGGGGCTTGACGGAAAAATATGGCTGGGCTTGGCGAAGCCGCGTAGTCCCATAGTCGATAAAATGGCTACGAAACCGTTTCTTCGCCAACTCATACTGCGCCTGCCGCGCTCAATGTGGCCGGTTCCTAAAGCCTATGGGCATGTGTTTGCTTTTACGGAAGATGGCAAGGTTGTGGCCGATCTGCAGGATCCGAGCGGCGCTTACCCGGAAACGACAGGAGTGACGGAAATTGCCGACCGGCTCTATATCCAGAGCCTGCACGCCAAGGGGTTAGGCTGGATGCCCAAATGATTCCTTTGTTTTGAGCGGGGGAAATACACAACAAAATTCCGCTTAATAATTATAATCTTTATATCGCCTGTATCTTGGTGATGGTCATCCAAAGCCAGGCAGCAATCACCAAATTCGTTTTGTATTTGGATTAAATGTGTCTCGAAAATTCGGTGTAAAGCATACTTGATTTGCAGTTGAGGGAATTATACAGTTCCCTTAATAAGTATCAGTTAAAGGAAGGGAGAGATTTATGCATCCTATCAAGCAAAAAGCTCTGGATCTTGGAGTTGATGGTGTAGCATTTCTGAACCTTGGAGATTATTCCAGTCCGCGTTCTCCAGACCCGAGAAACTATCTGACCAGTGCTATGAGTCTTGTCCTATACTTCGTGAGAGAACTGCCTGGTGGGTATATGAATCAATCAATAATCCGCATGCATTCGCTTGGAGGAGCGGACTATGCGGATTATTATATTGGATATAACTTGGCAAGATTTATTGAAGACAAATACCTCGAAGAAACCATTACCATGCCAGGTCACAGGCCCTTCGAGATCAATGAAGATTCATGGAAATCAATAATTGGGCCCATTTCCCTGAGACACGCAGCATCCCAGTGTGG